>CAXNKP010000007.1:0-19354 GCA_964202815.1 Stagnihabitans sp.
TTTTGTGGTCAGTACACCTGCGAAAGGCTTGTCCGCTGACAAACAGAGCCCTACGCTGGGGCGCAGATGGACACGTGCCGATTGAAAGCCCGCGACAGATAGGTGTCGGCGCATGGCTGTCTTGTCAATGGCAGGCGCGAATCGTGGAGATCCGGCCATCTCGTGCAGCGTCGAAAAAAGCGAGATTTCCTTTTCAAGGTGCAGGTTTGCCTCGGCCATGCGCTGACGGGAACGTTCCTTGAAATCGCGCAGAAGGTCGCTTGACAGGCAGGCAGGCCCACCGATGACTGCCTTCAAGTCCTTGCAGCGCTTCGGGCCGATCGCGCGGCAAGATCGGCCAAGGGGCGTGTTGGTAAAGCTTATTTTACGCGTGACAGGTGCCCCTGTCTTGCAACGCAAGCCCGCCAAATGGTCGACGCGAAGGCTGGATATGGCAGGTTCGAAACGGGTGGCAGCATCGCGACTGGGTTCAAGCCTTTGGCGCACTACCAACATTGGAGCAGGTTTGACGTGCATGTCCCCTCCCTCGGGTCAGTTTTGCGATTGTGGGGGGATTGTGTTGTTTTTCTGGCTGTCGGTCAACACTTGCCTGAAAAAACGCCACTGCACCGGTCACATGGTTAAGGTATCGCGAATGGCCGTCCGCGCGGCGCAACGACCGCTTTAAGTGGTGATGTTGGACAGGAATGCCCACCAGATCAAGGGCACAAAACCGCGCGTCACAGCCGTGAGGACAGGTCGACAATGTCGATCCCTTAGGCCACAAATTTGCCGGTTGCGCCTCAGAGTACGGGCCAAAGCCTTTGCCCCTTCCAGACGATGCCCTGTCCGCCGTTGGCCAGAATAGGCCCGGATCGGTCCCACCCCCCATCACCAGAGTCTGCCCGGTGATGGCGTGGGCTTTGTCGCTGCGTACAAAGGCGCAGGCGGCGCCCAATTCCTCGGGCGATCCCATGCGGCCGGATGTGGGACGTTCGGGCGACACGCCGATTTTGGCCATAACATGGGCCGAGCGGCCTTTTTCGCATCCCACCGGGCAAAAAGCTTCAAAACGCCCGGCTGGTCAACCGGGGACTGAAAACGTCGTATCGCGGTCTAGCGGCCAGATCGGGCGGCGCACCTTGCGGTAGGGTTTGCGCGACGAAACCGGGGTTGCCAAAGCGCCGCTGTCACAAAGGATCACCCTGCCCGCAATCGGTTCAAAGGCTGCGCGGAAATGCTGCATGCTTTTCAAGGCCAGAACCGATTTTTCGGTCGGGGTGATGCCGAAGGCGGCAAGTTGCTGAAGGTCCAGCATTTGTTCGCGCTCGGTCACGATCAGAATGTCGATATCGGCCACACGCAGCACTGCCGTGGTGCCAAATGTGCGGTCTAGCCCACCCAACATCGGGCCATCCCCCCGGAAAGTGCCGTCCGATAGGTGCATGACCCTGCCCGTCACGCGCAGGGGGCCACCGCCGAAGGCGGGGTCATTCTTGCCGCCAATCTCAAGCGTCACGTCATCGCCCACACGGTGACGGTGAAGTGCCGCTGCTGCTTCGGGGTCGATCATCGGGGCAAAGGCCGCATTGGTCACTGCGGCGGCTAGCATGGCGCGCAACAGGTTCGTCGCATCGCCGTAAGCGCCAGCACCGGGGTTGTCGGCATAATCGGCAATCACCAAAGGGCCTTGGGCAGCATCGAAAGCCTTGGCAATCCCGGCCGCCTGGTCCACCGAAAGAAAGTCATAACCGCTGACGTGGCGCCCCTCCCAGACCGCGCGAACATGGCGGTCAGCGATCCTTGCAGCCAAAACGTCTGCGCCGGGCAGGGCGCGGTCATAAGTGACGAAAACACTGGGGCCCGCGTCATAGATGTCCGCCTCCCCAAAGCCCGCGTTCAAAGAGACAGACAGGATGCCCGGCTCCTGCTCTTGGGCGCGGGCCAGATCGTAGGCAGCCACCATGGGGCCGGTGTCTGAACGTCCTGACGAAGCTTCGTCCAACATCGGGGCGGCCCGGCGCAAGGTGGCGGGGCGGATGCGCCCGGACATGGCATCGTGCAGAAGTGTGGCCGCCTTGCGCGCCGTGGCGCGGGTATCGACATGGGGATAGGTCTTGTAGCTGACCCAAATCTGCGCCTGATCCGCCATGGCTTGGGTGGCATTGGCATGCAGGTCAAGCGTGACTGCAATGGGCAGATCGGGGCCGACGATAGCGCGCAAGCGGCGCAAAAGCTCGCCCTCGCCATCTTCGCAGAACTCGACCACCTGCGCGCCGTGCAAACCCATAAGGATCCCATCCAACCGATCCTTTTGCGCCACGGCCGCATCGCAGATTACACCTGCGATATGTTCATAAGCTTGCCGCGATACCGGGCCCGCAGGGGCGGCCGCTGCAGAAATGGTATGGGTCAGCCTCCACCCCAACTCTTGGGCCGCGTCCAGAAAGCCTGCCAGTTCGGTGTTTCCCGCCGATCCGCGCATCGCAATGGCGGCGTCGCCTGTCGCCAGCGTGTCGATTTCAAAATCATGAAGTTCCGTGAAGCCCTTTTTGAAAGTGTTGTTTTCCGTGATGAATTCAGCCGACAAGACGTTGAAGGACATGGCAGGGGCTTTCACGATCGGGGAAAGGCAGGGCCTGCTGGCCCTGCCCGAGGGGTCGACGGGCGGCGGCGCCGCCCGTTCTTGGCAGTTGACGTGTTATTCCTTGACTTCGACATCAACCATGACGACGCCGGTGATTCCAGTGGCATGGATCACCTCTGGCATAATGATGCGCTCTTTGTTGTAGGCCATGTTTTGCGGCGGCTGATAGATTGGCGCATAGGGGAACTGGCTGGCGACATATTGGTGATAGGCGATGAAGTTTGCGATCCGCTCCGCCCCAGTTTTGGAGCCGGTCATTGCCACGGCCCGCAGTTCCTCGGCCTTGGGGTCGTTGAACATCGAGATGTTCGGATAGCCCAGTCGGTCGCCGCCAAAGAACCAATCCACGATATCGGCGTTATTCCAGAAGTAAGACCGCACGGCCAGTTGCTGCTCGCCAGATTTGTACTGATCGCGGATCGAGGCGCTGTCAAAGCTTTGGATCTGCGCATCAAAGCCCACGGCCTTCAATTCGGCCTGCACCACCTCTGTCACCCGCCGGAACACCGAGTCGCTTTGGGTCCAAAGTGCAACCGTCAGTTTTGCGCCGTCCTTCTCGCGAATGCCATCGGCACCCTTGGTCCACCCCGCCTCATCCAGCAGTTGGTTCGCTTTGTCGAGGTCGAAGCTGATGTTGTAGGCAGGATCTATCTTTGATTCCGGCAAAGCCGAGATCAAGAAATTGTTGGCGACCAGCCCGGATCCGTTGAAAACGTTCTGAAGAATTTCCGGCTGGTTGATGGCAAGCGCTGCGGCTTGGCGCACCTTGATATCGGTGAAGGGCGCCTTTGTCACGTTGATGGGCATGTAGTAGACTTCCTGACCTGTGATCGAGACGATCGCCAGATTGGCATCCGCGCTGATCTCGCTCAGATAGTCGGTGGGCAAAGACAAAAGCCCGTCAACGCCGCCAGATTTCAGTTCCAAAAAGGCCGTCGAGCCTTCGGGGATTTCGCGGAATGTTATGCGCTCCAACTTGGCCGGGCCAGGGTTGGCAGATAGGGGAGAGCCCCAGGCATAGGCGTCGTTGCGCACAACGACGGTTTCTTGACCAACGGTGAAACTTTCCAGTTTGAAGGGGCCAGTGCCGACCGCTTCGGTGATCCCATAATTCTCGCCCCCTTTGGTCACAGCATCCGGGTCTGGAATGCCCATAAACGAGGAGGCAAGGTTGTAAAGAATGTTCGGCTCGGGCCGCTTCATCACGAACTTGGCCGTCAGATCATCGGGCGTTTCGACCTTTTCAATCGCATCGACCATGTAACCGTTCTCTGTCGCGCGAAACATCTCGATAAACTTGGCGACATCCGATGAGGTGAATGGCTTTGCGTTGTGAAATGTCACGCCCTCTTTCAGATGAAAGACCCAAGACATGCCATCGGGTGCCTCATCCCAACTGGTCGCAAGGTGGGGATGAAAAGACTGGTCCGCATCCTGTTCGACCAGGTTGTCATAGATCATTGTGTAGACGGCATTGGTGTTGACCGCCGTCAACGGGTTGTAGCCTGGCACGCCAACTTCAGACGACCCAAGGACAAAGGTCGCCTCTTGCGCCCAAAGGGCAAAGGGCAACAAAGCCGCCACCGAAACGCTGGCGGCCAGAACGGTACTTTTGATTGATAAGTGCATAGCGCGAAACTCCCTGTTTTTCTTTTCTAGAGGCTTGGATGATTTGGATCGCCAAGATGGCCTGCGAAGGCTTTGTAAGGTTCACTGACACGCCGCATGGGGTCTTCGACCCCGGCGCCGAGGTCTTTGCAAACGCCAATGGCCCGAAGTCTGATCAGGCTGCTGACCATGGCAAAGGTGATCTGCCAGACAGGGTTTAGGGCGGTCTGGACGGTGAAGAGTTCCCTCACCTTGCCTTTGGCCCATCCACAATAGGGGGGATGACAAGTGCGGCTGGGCTGCGCGGCTTGACTGCGGCAAGGGCCAGATCCTGCGTCAGCTTTGGATACCGTCAGCCTACGATCAGCATCAGACAGGATTTGGCAAGGTTCGTACAGCAGGATTTCGGCGAAATCCCTGCCAGAGACATCCTTCCTTTGAACATCGGGGCGCACCGATTTCAAAGTCTTGACCAGTTGCGCGCCAAGGCCAAGCTTGGCTTGAAAACCCGCCACAAACACCGCGCGCCACCGCACCAGTCTTCGAACCGCACGCCCGAATAGGGCTGTCGCTGCGCGGTCACAGACCGCTGCAATGGCAGCGGCCTGTTTTGTGCGTGCAACGGGCAGTTCTTGATTGTCTTCGCGACCGCTTTGGTGAAAGACGCCCAAAGGGCCAACCACAGGCCAAGCGTGTTCGCTTGACCCCGCCTTCAGGTCGATTATGCCCCCGTAACCGACCGCGCGGAAAAACCGACGGATCGAACCGCCCATCCTAGCAATAAACCGTGCGGCCAAGTGGGCCGAACGACCTTGAACCCTTTGTACGACACCAAAATCCATGCGCCGCACCCCTTTGTGAAAAAATAGTCACAGTGTGCAGATTTAGTCAACGTTACAAATAATTTTTTACATTGGTAGCTTGTTCTAGCTACCAGCACCGGGACCGATTCTTGAACGCCTTCTGGGTGCCTTCGTCGGTGTTTGGGCGGTGCGGGCGCACCAACAGCCGCCGACAGCCGAGAGTCGCCACGCCGAACAGCGCCTTGATCCGCGTCTTAAGATCGATGCGCCGCCAGCGCGTAACCCGATCCCGATCCATGCGGAACGAAAGCGGCACGACATATCTCTGCGTCGAGCCGCAAAACGTCGCCGCTGGACCAGAAGGATGCACCTGCGCGCCCCATTCCGCCAACTTTCGGGCGCTCAAGCAACCGCAGCCCCCTCCGATGTGCACTAAACGCTTGATCAGCTAACGAGATCAGGCGATCTTGCGATGAAGCGGCAGGCTAAATGGCCAATGTCGGTTCTAACCGAGTGCAGGATTTGGTATGGTGCGTCCCCCCCAACGGCTACTACGGGCAGATTTCGATTGAACGACATAGCCGACAGAATATGGCGCGACATCGAGCGTCTGATTGGCAGGGTCTATGCTGATCGCGGGCTGGCCTATGCGCGGCAGGGCAAAGTTTTTGATCTTGCTGTGGATGACACATTACGGCGGCTCAGTGGATCAGTCAGGGCCAGCGATGGCGGGGCTTACGGGCAGCAGATCGTGCTGAGTTGGCTGCCGGCCGGGCGAATCACGGCGATCCGCGGCGATTGTTCCTGCCCGGTCGGCGAGAACTGCAAGCACGTCGCAGCGCTGCTGCACGCCGCTTTGCCGCAACTTGCCGGGCTACCGCAACTTGCCGGGCATTCGGCGCGAACGGGCCCCGATTTGTCCGTAGCGCTGTCCGGGGTCGCTCAGGTCTGGTTGAAGGCAGCGCCAACCGTCGATGGCGTGGGACAGGACGACTACCCGCCGCAAGTCTATGACCGGATCATCTATGTCCTGTCTCGCCAAAATCACCGGCTGGTCGTGCAGCCGTGGAAAGGCCGGATCAACAAGGATGGCAGGTTTGGCAAGTCGCTGTCGCGCTATGATTTCCCCAATATGGCCAGCCCGACACCGCCCAAATTCTTGCGTCCGGTGGACCTGCGGATCCGCAGGCTGCTGGGCCTGTCGGGCTGGCATGGCGGCACTGGCGGCTACCCCCTGCCTGAAGCCGAGGAGGGCAGCCAGACCCTGACCGTGATCCTTTCGACCGGGCGCGCCCGCTGGGAGGAGGCGCAAGATCCTGTGCTGTTCGCTGCGCCGGAACGGCAGGGGCAGTTTTTCTGGCAGGCGGATGCAACCGGACGGCAGGCGTTGCGGGTGCAAACGGCGCATGGCCAAGTGCTGACACCGCTGCCAGTCGAACCGCTGTGGTATCTGGAGGAGGCAAGCGGTGCTTGCGGTCCACTGTCCACCGATCTGGCACCCAGTCGCGCCGCATGGCTTGCCACCGCCCCGGCCGTCAGCCCCGCCGAAGTGGCCGGGATGGCCGCGGCCCTGCAGCGACTGCCCGGCCCCGCATTGCCGTTGCCACGGGTGATCGCCGAGACACTGCGGCGCGATGTGCCACCGCGCCCAGTTCTGCAATTGCACGCCATTCAAGCGCAGGCGATCTCTCCCTACGACTGGCGGCGGCCGTATAACGCAATCCTTGGCCCCAAACAGATGGTTCCGGCCCTGTCAGTCAGCTTCGACTACGACGGCCATCGCGTGGATTCGGGCGATCCTGCTTCAAGCATTGAACATTTTGACGGCGAGCGGCTGCAGAAAATACTGCGCGACACGCAGGCGGAATCCGGTCATCGCAAGACGCTGGCGGGTATGGCCGCAGCAAAGGGCTTTGTCCCACCAGCCGATAAGGGCCCGGTGGTGCGGTTTGTGCGCGACTTAGCGGCTGATCTGGTGCTGTGGCCCTATGATGCCGACAACGGCGCGCAGGTCGCCCCGGCACTGGAGTTTGCCCACAGCGGCGTTGCGCGTCTGCGCGATCTTGGCTGGCAGGTCGAGATCGACACGACCTGGCCTTGTCAGTTATACGATGGCGCGCACCCACTTTTCGCCGGGGTGACCGAGCAGAATGACTGGTTTTCCCTAGCCCTGAACATCGAGATTGAGGGCCGCGAGATCGACCTTGTCCCCACTGTCCTGCAATTTCTGGACCAGTTGCCACCCGGTGCGACCGATCCTGATTTCGATCTTGCAGCTTTTCTGGTGGACCGGGTGTTCAGCCTGCGGCTGGCCGACGGGCGCTTCTTGGCGCTACCAGCCGCCCCGTTGGCCCCTGTGCTACGGATTTTCATGGCGGTTCACCTTGCACTGCATCCGGCCGAGGCCGGGCTGGTGGCCGAACTGGCCGAGGCTTTGGCGGGTTCCGACATTGCCTTTCGCGGTGGCGAAAAGCTGCTGGCGCTTGGGCAGCGTCTGCGCGCCCTCGCCCAGCCCGATGCCGCACCCGAGCCGCCGGCGGAATTCGCCGGCACCTTGCGGCCCTATCAGAAGGTCGGTTTGGGCTGGATGGCAGCCCTTGCCGAAACTGGCTTTGGCGGGGTGCTGGCCGATGATATGGGGCTGGGTAAAACCGTGCAGACCCTAGCGTTTCTGGCCGGGCGCCATGGGGTTGCGGGTCTGCCAAGCTTGCTGATCGTGCCGACCTCTCTGGTGGGGGTCTGGACCCGCGAGGCGGCGCGCTTTGCCCCCACCCTGCGGGTGCTAGCCCTGCACGGCCCCGACCGTAAAGCCTTTTTCGGCCAGATTGCCAGCCATGATCTGGTGGTGACAACCTATCCGCTGCTGCACCGCGATCACACAATGCTGACCGCGCAAAAGTATGACTGCGTGATCCTGGACGAGGCGCAGGCGGTCAAGAACCCCGCCGCAGAGGCGGCCAAACTGATCCGCGACTTCAAAGCGCTGCAGCGACTGGCGCTGACCGGAACCCCGATGGAAAACAACCTGCAAGAGCTGTGGGCCCTGTTCGACTGGCTGGTGCCAGGACTGCTGGGCAATCGCAAGGCATTCCAGAAAGACTTTCGCGGCCCGATCGAGCGCGACGGCGACCGGGCCGCGCAAGCCCTGTTGTCGCGCCGCATCGCGCCGTTTTTGTTGCGGCGCAGCAAGGATCAGGTGGCCCCCGACCTGCCGTCCAAAACCGAGATCACCGAGATCATCACGCTCGGTGGGTCGCAGCGCGCGCTTTATGAAACCGTGCGGATCGCGATGGATCAGCGGGTGCGCCAAGCGCTAGAGCAAAAGGGGCTGGCCGGGTCGCATATCACCGTTCTCGATGCGCTGTTGAAGCTGCGGCAGGTTTGCTGTGACCCGGCGCTGGTCAAACTGCCGGTCGCGTCCGAGATTACCGTCAGCGCAAAACGCAGCCATCTGCTGGCGATGCTGGAGGAGTTGCTGGCCGAGGGCCGCCGGGTTCTGGTGTTCTCGCAATTTGTCGAAATGCTGCGCCTGATCGAGGCGGATGTGCAGTCCCGGGGCTGGACCTATGCTTGGCTGAGTGGCGAGACCAAGGACCGGGACGAGCAAGTCGCACAGTTTCAAACCGGTACGGTGCCGATCTTTCTGATCAGCCTGAAGGCGGGCGGCGTTGGTCTGACGCTGACCGCCGCCGATACCGTGATCCTGTACGATCCTTGGTGGAACCCGGCGGTGGAACGCCAGGCTATGGACCGCACCCACCGCATCGGCCAGGACCGTCCGGTTTTCGTCTATCGCCTGATCACCGAAGGCACGATCGAGGCCCGGATCGAGGCGATGCAGGCGCGCAAACAGGCCTTGGCAGACGCAGTGTTTGATACTACCCATTCCGGCCCGGCGGTGCTGTCGGAAGCGGACATTCTGGCGCTGTTCCAGCCGATAGCGCCGGTTGACGACTGAACCCCATTATCGTCCGGGCCGGACGGTGGTCTTGCCACGCGCATTCCGGTGGCTTTGACGTCACCATTTCCGATCCGCGCAGCCGGGTTTTGCAAATTCAGGGGCCAGCCTCGATTGATATTATGAAGGCGGCGTCGGGCGGCAGCATCGACGAGACGATGAAGTATTTCCGTTCGGGTTATTTCGATCTGGGGGGCAGACGCTTTATGTCTCATGCACTGGCTTCACCAATAAACTTGGGTTTGAAATTTACACGGCTGGGGCCAAAACAGACCACCTCGCCCTATGGGATCATCTGATGGCCTGCGGCGCACCGCATGGGATGGAGCTTTCATCGACCCGTGCCATGACCATTCGCCGGATAGAAGGCGGCACTCTTGGGAACGGCACAGAAATGAAACCGGATATGACCCCCTTCGCGGCGGGACTGGTGCTATTCATCGACATGGACAAGGGCGATTTCGTGGGACGAAATGCGCTTCTTGGCAAGGACACAGGGCCTTGCCTTCTGGGCATGACCTGCGGCACCGAAACTCCGTTAGCTGGCAGCGTTGTTCTGGTGGGCACCACAGAAGTTGATCAGATTACAGCGGGTATCGCATCCCCGACGTTGGGGCTTGGCATAGGGTATATGCGTTTCAATGCACCGGGCGACTGGGTCGGTCGCACCCTTGTGATGCGCTTGGCTGACACTCCCTGCACCAGGGCCAGATCGTTCAGCCGCCGTTCTTTGACCAAGCGAGAAACATCGTGCGCTGCGTGGATCGCAGCATCCCCGAACGCCCGTCAACCTGATAAAACAGAGCTAACCCTAAGCTGTTTACATCAATGGTGGGGGGATCAACGATGGCTTAGGCTGTCGTGGCTACAAGATCGCGGCTACAAGCAATCCGGCAATGGCCGCGAAAACGGAATGACGGGATTGGATGGCCAGCTTGAAACAAGAACCCGATGGCGTGTCGCCTTACCAGAACGGGCCAACAGGAAGGAAGTTACGACAAGGGCCGCACCCATCCCGCGCCCTCGCCGGAGCTTTATTTTTACGCCCGGATTGCGACCTGATATGTTTCCCAAGGCGTTGTCCACAGGGACGGATATCGTTTGTGTCGAACTGGAAGACGAGATAGCGCCCAAAGACAAGGCCGAGGCACGCAAGAGGGCCCTTTCCCTGTTTGAACAGCCGCAGGCCGATGACGGCGTAGAACGTATTGTCGGGATCAATTCGATGCGTGAACGGTTTGGGATGGAGGACGTGCAGGCAATTCTGGCAACGGATACCCCGCCCCCCGCCCTGATGATGCCCAAAGTCCGCACGCCCGATGAGGTGGTGATGCGGGATCAGTTGTTGACTGAGGCTGGACATAAAACCCGCCTGCACGTCATCATCGAGACGAACGAAGGACTGCAAGCAGCTTTCGAGATTGCCAAATGCTCGGGCCGGATCGACGCAATGTTCTTCGGCGGCGTGGACATGGCGGCCGAACTGCGGTGCCAAAACACCTTTGAGTCGCTGATTTATGCACGCTCCTGCGTTGTCCATGCCGCGGCCGCGGCGGGTCTGGATGTGATTAACGTGCCGTTTCTTGATCTCAACGATCCGAGTGGTACGCGCTTTGAAGCCGAAAAAGTGCGCGATCTGGGGTTTGCAGGCAAGGGCACGATCCACCCCAAGCAAATCGCCGCCCTCAACGAAGTCTTCACGCCGACCGAGGCGCAAATCACCCGTGCGCGCCTTATCATTGCCGAGTTCGAGGCAGCGGATACCGGGCTTGTCGTGATCAACGGCAAACTGATCGAAAAACTGCTGTTGCGTGACATGCACCGCATAGTCGCTATCGCGGACAGGATGGGTGGTAAGAGATGAAAAAATGTTGTGCGCCTCGCTGTGCCTCGTCGGCAGGGGAAAAATGGGGGCCTCTCGTGATCGTTTCGAACAGTTTCATTCAAGTCGCCTGATAAACGGATGATCAACGCAATGACATCTTCGATTGCCTCCAGAGCCAGGCTTGCCTGTCTTTTTGCCGGTGCGGTTTGGGGCCTGTTCTGGATTCCCCTAAGGGCGCTGGAAGAGGCCGGTTTGCACGGACTGTGGATCACCGTCGTGTTCTATTTTGTTCCGACCGTTTGCCTTGTGCCCGTTGCCTTGTGGCGATGGCGGCACATAAAGGCCGGCGGCATTGCGCTGCAATTGACGGCGCTGCTGTCGGGCGGGGCATTGCTGCTCTATGCAACGGCCGTCGTCTACACCGACGTGGTTCGCGCCATGCTGTTGTTTTATCTCACACCGGTCTGGGGGACGATTTTGGCGCGACTTGTCTTGGGTGACGCGATTACCCCAACCCGCATCGTCGCTATGGTGTTGGCCATTGCGGGAATGCTGACAATCTTTGGATTGGGTGTGCGGTTTCCGGTCCCACAGAATGTTGGGGATTGGCTTGGCGTGGGAGCCGGCTTTCTTTGGGCCGTCGCCGCAGTGCGGATCCGTATGGCAGAGAGCCATTCAGCGATCGAATTGACAGTCGGCTACTTTCAATGGTCGCTGATCTTGTCCGCCATCGCCGCGCTCGTGCTTGCGCCCGAGCACATGCCGAGGATCGAAGCAACTTTGCCAGCCATGCCCTTGCTTTTGATTTTCATCGCTTTTCTGGTTTTACCCGGCACCTTTGCGTCGCTATGGGGGCCGAAATTCATTAGTCCGGGCGTTGCTGGACTGTTGTTCATGACCGAAATCGTTGTAGGCGCAATTTCCGTGGCCCTCTTGGCCGGAGAGCCTTTTGGTGTCCGCGAGGGGATGGGCGTTATCCTGATCTCGGTCGCAAGCATAATAGAGCCACTGGTGTCGATGTATCGTGCAGGGGCAAGGCATATATCGTGATCAGCTTCACGACTTGCCCATGCTGACTGGTTTTTGAAAGTCTTGGTCGCAAAAGGCGCAGTCGTGCGGCCAACGTCGGGTAAAGGGAGCTTTTCATAATCTTTTCAGGAGTTTGTTTTGGATCGAATGATCTGGAACGTGCGAGCAGGGTCTATGACGCCTTAATGGCAACCGCCCGTGCCGACGTCATACGGGACTGGCCAGCCATCCAAGGCAAGGGCATCCCAAGCGTCTTGCACGAAGGTCTTGTGACAGCCACGCACGGTATCGTCATGCAGGTAGAGAAACTTTGCGATCCGGGCGCAGCTTTGCCCATCGTCCAAAAGCAAAAGCGACGCGCAATACCGTGGTCCTCGCGCTGGAGACTCAGTAAGCCACAAGCTCGGGGCGGTCGGCTGAGGAAAGAAAACCTAGACAGATCATAAGCACTCCAGGATCGTTCCACACCCAGACGTCAAGTCATCAAATTCGGCTCCCACGGGGCTTTGTGTAAATGTATCGATTTTTTCCCGACCGGCGTAAACTCGCAGGCCCCGCATCAAAGGCCTTTCGCCCAACTGTGTGGCACCCTATACCAAAGCGCCCGCCTCATGACTGAGTCGCGGGGGAATATCCCTTTTCCGACCACAGCGGGGCGCTCTGCATGTCGATATTTTCCAACATGTTTTCGGGTATTTTTTCGTCAGACATGGCGATCGACCTTGGAACAGCCAACACGCTGGTCTATGTCAAAGGGCGGGGTATTATTCTGAATGAACCCTCGGTCGTGGCCTACCATGTCAAAGACGGCAAAAAACAGGTGCTTGCCGTTGGCGAAGATGCCAAACTGATGCTGGGCCGCACCCCTGGCAGCATTGAGGCAATCCGCCCGATGCGCGACGGCGTTATCGCTGATTTTGACACAGCCGAAGAGATGATCAAGCATTTTATTCGAAAAGTGCACAAACGCTCGACCTTCTCGAAACCCAAGATCATCGTTTGCGTGCCTTACGGGGCAACCCCAGTGGAAAAACGCGCCATTCGCCAATCGGTGCTGTCGGCTGGCGCGCGCCGCGCGGGCCTGATTGCCGAACCCATTGCCGCAGCCATCGGGGCAGGGATGCCCATCACCGACCCCACCGGCAGCATGGTGGTTGATATCGGGGGTGGCACGACGGAGGTGGCGGTGCTGTCTTTGGGCGATATCGTGTATGCCCGCTCGGTCCGCGTTGGCGGCGACCGGATGGACGAGGCGATCATCAGCTATCTGCGCCGCCATCAAAACCTGTTGATCGGCGAAGCCACGGCTGAACGCATCAAAACCACCATCGGCACGGCACGGATGCCTGACGACGGGCGCGGCGCGTCGATGATGATCCGCGGCCGCGATCTTTTGAACGGCGTGCCGAAAGAGACCGAAATCAACCAAGCCCAAGTGGCCGAGGCTTTGTCAGAACCGGTGCAGACGATTTGCGATGCCGTGATGCAGGCTTTGGAAACCACGCCGCCAGATCTGGCGGCCGATATTGTTGACCGGGGTGTGATGTTGACAGGGGGCGGGGCGCTTTTGGGCGATTTGGACCTGTGTTTGCGCGAACAGACGGGCTTGCCCATCTCGGTTGCGAATGAACCGCTCAATTGCGTGGCTTTGGGCACCGGCAAGGCGCTGGAGTATGAAAAGCAACTGCGCCATGTGATCGACTACGACAGCTAATCCCTTTCAGGCAAGGGGGGCCGCATGGCCAAACCTCGGACCTATGACAGCGAAGATTTCTCACGCCCGCTGCGCCGGGTTTTGGTGGGTATTTTTATCGCACTGTTGTTGGCACTGTTCGCGCTGTGGCGGATCGATAGCCCAAGGGTAGAACGGTTTCGCACGGCTTTGGTGGATAAAGTCGTCCCGTCTTTGTCTTGGGCCATGGCGCCGGTGACCCGGCTGGCGGGCATGGTGGAAAATTTTCAGTCTTACGGCCGTCTTTATGAACAAAACCAGCAACTGCGCGAGGAATTGCAGCAGATGAAGGCGTGGAAAGAGGCCGCTTTGCAGCTAGAGCAAAAGAATGCCCGGTTGCTGGATCTCAACAATGTCCGGCTTGACCCGATGTTGACCCATATCACTGGCGTGGTTTTGGCCGACAGTGGCAGTCCGTTTCGGCAATCGGTTCTGCTGAATGTCGGCACGCGCGACGGCATCCAGGATGGTTGGGCCACGATGGACGGAATTGGCTTGGTGGGGCGCATATCGGGCGTGGGCAACCGCACAAGCCGGGTGATCTTGCTGACCGACAGTTCCAGCCGCGTTCCGGTGCTGGTGCAACCCTCTGGTCAAAGGGCCGTCTTGTCGGGCGACAACTCGATGCTGCCGCCCTTGGATTTTCTGGAACACCCCGATGAAATCCAACCTGGCGACCGGGTGATCAGTACAAGCGATGGGAAGGTGTTTCCGGCGGGCTTGTTGGTGGGACAGGTCGCCATGGGGGCCGACAAACGCCTGCGCGTGGTCTTGGCCGCCGATTATGAGCGTCTTGAATTCTTGCGGGTTTTGCGCAGTTATGCCAGCGTCCCCATTACCGACACCGGCGCACTTCTGGTGCCCTTACCCCCCCGTCCGCTGCCGCCGGGGGTACAGGGGCCCTTGCTGCCCGCCGCAGGTGTGCCTGTTGCTCTGCCGCTCGACAGCGCGGCCAGCGGGGAAGATGGGGCTGTTGCAACAGCCGTGCCAGATGGCACCACGGGAGAGCGCCGTGATTAGCACCTATATCGGCCCAATGTGGGTGCACCGCCTGCTCTGTGTGGGGATAGCTTTGGTCCTAACTTTTGTGCGGCTTTTGCCGCTGCAAACAACGGCGGGGCACTTGCCGGGACCGGATATTCTATTGTGTTTCATTTTTGCCTGGATGGTGCGTCGGCCAGAGTATCTCTCCGCCCTGATGCTCGGGGTGGTCGTCTTGATCGAAGACATGGTGCTCATGCGTCCGCCCGGCCTTTGGGCAGCTTTGGTCTTGATAGGGGCAGAGTTCATTCGCGCCCGCAGCGCCTTGACGCGCGAATTGAGCTTTGGCGTGGAATGGCTTTTGGTGGCGGGGGTGATTTTCGGGGTATTTTTCGCCAACCGCGCCCTTCTTGGTCTGGCCTTTGTTGACCAACCCTCTTTCGGCTTTTCTATGGTGCAGATCCTCTGGTCGGTTATGGCCTATCCCGCCGTTGTGGCGATCTCGCGCTATGGGTTGGATCTTTACAAACCCGCCATGGGCCAAGTTGACGCCTTCGGGAGGCGGATGTGAAACGCCCGGTGCGCGACAACGAAGACAGCGCCCAGCGTATCAACCGCCGCGCTTTGTTCATGGGGGGCTGCATGGCGGCGACCATGGCCGCCCTTGGGGGCAGAATGCGGTACCTTGGCATCGAGCAATCTGACACCTTCGCGCTTTTGGCTGAACAAAACCGCGTCAACATCCAGTTGTTGGCGCCCGACCGCGGTCTGATCTTGGATCGCAACGGCAAATTGATCGCCGGAAACGAGCAAAACTACCGTGTCGTCATAACCCGCGAAGGCGCGGGCGACGTAGATTTGGTTCTAAACCGCCTCAGCCACCTCATTCGCCTGACCCAAGACGACATGACGCGGGTCAAGAAAGATATCGCGAAGAACGCCGCCTTCGTGCCCATTCCCGTGGCCGACAGGCTCAACTGGGAAGAGTTCATCCGCATATCGCTCAACACACCAGCCTTGCCTGGGGTGACACCCGAGGTCGGCCTGTCGCGCCTTTACCCGCGCGACACCGATTTTGCGCATGTGGTGGGCTATGTTGGTCCTGTATCAGAAAAAGATCTCGAGGCGTTGGAAAACCCTGATCCTTTGCTGCATATCCCCAAGTTTCAGATCGGCAAGATCGGTGTTGAAAAGTGGCAAGAAGATGTGCTGCGCGGGTCGGCCGGCAACCGCAAGATCGAGGTCAACCACGTGGGCCGAATCATGCGCGAGTTGGAACGGACCGAGGGGAAATCCGGCGCGGACCTGACGCTGACGCTAGACGCCGATGTGCAAAACTTCCTGCAAGTCCGTCTGGGCGACCAATCCGCCGCCTGTATCGTGATGGATGTGCAAAACGGCGACATCATTGGCGCTGCCTCTGCCCCCAGTTTCAACCCCAACCTGTTTGTGCGCGGCATTTCATTCGCAAATTACAGCAGGTTTATGGAGGATGACCACCGCCCCTTGGCCAACAAGGTTGCACAAGGGGCCTATCCTCCGGGGTCGACGTTCAAGATCGTCACGGCCTTGGCAGCCTTGGCCGATGGCCAGATTGACGCTGATACAACTGTCAATTGTCCGGGATATCTGGATTTCGGCGGGCGCAAGTTCCATTGCTGGAAATCGGGTGGCCATGGCAAAGTCAACTTGTCGCGCGCCTTGGCTGAAAGCTGTGATGTGTTCTTTTACGATGTGGCGCAAAGGGTTGGCATCGACAAAATTTCTGAAATTGGCAAGACGATGGGCCTTGGCCAACGCCATGACCTGCCGATGTCGGCCATCACCGCAGGCATCTTGCCGACCGAAGATTGGAAAAAAGAGCGCTACGATCAAGATTGGCAGATTGGTGATACGATCAACGCCTCGATCGGTCAGGGCTATGTCTTGGCGTCGCCCTTGCAGCTGGCCGTGATGACGGCGCGGGTGGCCACGGGCCGCTTGGTCATGCCGCGCCTCGTCAAGGCTGTGGGCGGGGTAGAGGTTCGCGTCACCGAGGCTTTGCCGCTTGGCCTAGAAACCTCTCATTTGGGGTCTGTGCGCGCTGGCATGGTCCAAGTTGTCAACGAAAAGCATGGCACCTCTTATGCCGCGCGCATCGACAATGATGCGATGCTCATGGCGGGCAAGTCGGGCACATCGCAGGTGCGCAATATCTCGGCCGCCGAGCGCGAGACAGGCGTGATCGACAATGTTGATCGGCCGTGGAAGCATCGCGACCACGCCCTGTTTGTGGCCTATGCCCCCACCGATGCGCCGCGCTTTGCGGTGGCGGTGGTGGTGGAACATGGCGGCGGCGGCTCTTCTGTGGCGGCGCCTATTGCGCGCGACGCGCTGTTGCGGGCGATGACCGGCGCCTTGCCGGACCCGATGGATTACCCCGAAAGCCAGCGCGCCCGGATCGACAGCATGCTGAAAGACCTGCGTTTGCGCCGCCCAGACGGCAGCCAACCCCCAGAAATAAAGGCCTAAAGCCCATGAGTTTTCTGGAATACCGCGTCAAATTTGCCCCGACCGGCTTTGCGAAGGTGCTGTATGTCAACTGGAGCCTCTATGTCTTGATCTGTGCCTGTGCCACGATCGGGTGGCTGATGCTCTATTCGATCTCAGGCGGCGATATAGAGCAGTGGGCTGAACCGCAGATGAAACGCTTTGGCGCGGGGATGGCCTTGTCGCTGGCCATTTGTTTTACGCCGATCTGGTTTTGGCGCAGCATGTCGGGTGCGGCCTATATTTCGACCTTCGTTTTGCTGCTGCTGGTCTATTTTTTTGGCACGATGGGCATGGGCGCACAGCGCTGGATTGATCTGGGCTTTATTCGCATTCAACCGTCAGAATTCATGAAAGTCAGCCTCATCATGATGCTGGCCACCTATTACGACTGGCTGGACGACAGCAAAGTCTCGCGCCTGATCTGGGTGATTTTTCCGGTGGGGCTGATCATGGCTCCAGCCGTTTTGGTGTTGATGGAGCCTAACCTGGGCACGACCTTGATGCTGGTCGTGGCGGGGGCCTCGGTCATGTTCGCCGCCGGCGTGTCGCTGTGGTACTTTGCCGCCGTGATCAGCCTGATCGGGGCGGGGATTGCAGGGCTCTTTTTGTTGCGCGGCACGCCGTGGCAGTTGATCCACGACTATCAGTACAGGCGGATTGACACCTTCCTTGACCCCTCTGCCGACCCGTTGGGGGCCGGCTATAATATTTTGCAGGCCAAGATCGCCCTGGGTTCGGGCGGGATGGCAGGCAAGGGGTTTATGCAGGGCACGCAAAGCCGGTTGAACTTTTTGCCTGAAAAGCATACCGATTTCATCTTTACGACGCTGGGCGAAGAGTTCGGCTTTGTTGGGGCGATTTCTTTGCTGACCCTCTATGCCGCCATCTTGATCTTTCTGTTTTGGGCCGCGATGCAGAACAAGGACCGTTTTTCCTCGCTGTTGCTGATAGGCATTGCGACGAACTTCTTTTTGTACCTCGCCGTCAACCTTGCCATGGTTATGGGAATGGCCCCGGTTGTCGGGGTCCCCTTACCCTTCCTCAGCTATGGTGGGTCGGCCACGCTGGTGCTGCTTTTGGCCTTTGGACTGGTGCAAAGCGCCATTGTTCACAGGTTGCGGTGATGTTGGGCCAAGCCTATCATCGTCACACAAGGTTTTTGGGGGCTTTGGCCTTGGGTGGCCTATTGTGGGTCGTCAGCCATCAATTGCCCATCGACCCGGTGATGAGCGGGCTGATCAGCGTCAACGCTTTTTTCATAAGCTACCTCGCGCTGATGCTGGTGATGATCCTGCGGACCTCGCCGCAAACCATGCGCCGCCATGCCGAAGAAGACGACGAGGGGGCCGTACTGATCTTGGTATTAGCCCTGATGGCGGTGGGGATCAGCCTGTCGTCGATCTTTATGATGCTCAACCGCGCCAGCACGGGCCCGATGGAAACCTTCTTTGCCTTGACAGCCGCCCCTTTGGGATGGGCCACCTTGCAGGTGCTCGCGGCCTTTCGCTATGCGCATCTCTATCACGCGTCCGAATCAGACGCGGGGCTGAATTTTCCGGGAACACCGTCACCGACGATCTGGGATTTCCTGTATTTTTCCTTTGGTGTCGGCATGACCGCCCAAACCGCCGATGTGGCCATTACCACAAGCCAGATGCGCCGGGTGGTTCTGATCCATTCGATCGGCTCGTTTTTCTTTAACACTGTCATCCTTGCCATGGCGGTGAACGCCGGCATCGCTTTGTCGCAATAAGTCCAGGGAAAGAACCATGCTCATCCTATTCGCAGCCCCCGAGGTTTGGCCAGCCTATGCCACAATCTTGCCGCCATACTTGGCCGAAGCGGGGCTTGAGGCGCAGATCGTGACCGAGGCTGCCGATCCGGCCTTGGTGGATTACATCGTCTACGCCCCCTCGGCCCCCTTGCAAGATTTCACCCCCTTCTCCCGCTGCAAAGCTGTTCTCAGCCTTTGGGCGGGGGTGGAGCGGATCGTGGGCAATGCCACCCTGACCCAGCCTTTGGCACGGATGGTCGACCCAAGCCTGACCGAGGGGATGGTGGAATGGGTGGTGGGCCATGTGCTGCGCCATCATCTGGGCATGGATCGCCACATCGTGAACCCCGCCCATATCTGGGACCCGACCTGCCCGCCCCGTGCCCGCGAACGACCCGTTGCGATGCTAGGCTTGGGCGCGCTGGGTCTTGCTTGTGCGCGGGCCTTGCAGGCGCTGAACTTTCCCGTCGCGGGGTGGAGCCGTGC
>CAXNKP010000008.1:0-18972 GCA_964202815.1 Stagnihabitans sp.
CGGTATTCGGTGTCGTCGCGCCAGACGGTCAGTTCCAGCCATTCCGACAGGGCGTTGACGACCGAAACCCCCACCCCGTGCAAACCACCCGAGACTTTATAGGCATTGCCCGACTCATCGGTATTGTTGAATTTGCCACCCGCGTGCAGCTGGGTCATGATGACTTCTGCGGCAGAGACACCCTCTTCCTCATGAATGTCCACGGGGATGCCGCGCCCATTGTCACGCACTGAAACCGAACTGTCGGCGTGGATTTTCACACTGACTTCGGTGGCATGGCCCGCCAAAGCCTCGTCAATGCCGTTATCGACAACTTCATAGACCATGTGGTGCAGGCCCGACCCGTCATCGGTGTCGCCGATATACATGCCGGGGCGCTTGCGAACAGCGTCTAACCCCTTGAGAACTTTGATAGAACTTGCGCCGTAGCTTTCGGTGATCTTGGGCTCTTCAGCCATGTGCACTGCACCCCTGTATAAGCGTGCAATTTATACTGTCCTTTGAAGGGATTGTCACGCCTTGGACACAATATTTAGCGGTCAGGTGAAGGGAATAACGCAAGCGACCAGGATCAGCAGGCCACCAGAAATTCGATTCAACATCTGCACCCGCGCGGGGTTCGATAAAAGCGCGCGCGCTCGACCTAAAAAAAGCGCAAGGCCTAGGTTGCCTGCTAAAGGGACTGCCACCGAGACGGCCAAGATGCAGACAACATCGCCCGTCGTCAGGCGTGATAGGTCACCGAAAAAGCCTGGCAAAACTGTCATATAGAACAAGATCGCTTTGGGGTTGCCCACCACTGCCGCGACCCCCGTCATAACACCTGCAAGCCGTCCTGGACGGGTCAGTTCGCTGTCGGCGGACAACAGAGCACCCGATTTAGCAATCAGCAAGACCCCCATTCCAGCAAAGGTTGCGGTCGCGATCCAGCGTAAGATATGCAGTGCCTCACCATAAAGCGAAAAAACCCAGCCCATGCCAAAGATGGCAAGCGCAGGCCACAGGCAATCACCCAGCGCCACCCCCAAGGCCAAGGGCCAAGCCGCAGCAAAGCCGCCTGACAAGGCCCGTGCCAGCAACGCTACCCACACAGGGCCGGGCACAGCCCATAGCCCCGCCAAGCCCAATGCGTAAAAGCCCAAATCTGCCAGGCCAATCGTCATGGCAACATGACTTCCAAGTTACCAGAGCCGGAAATTACGAACACCCGTGCACAAATCGGTTCGTTAACCATCCGTTTCAATCACACTCTGCCCGCCTGCATCGCTGACCCGCAGGGTTTGCGCGCGCGAGCCAAGGCTGTCAAACAGCGCCGGCTCTGTCCCCGTCAAGATGGCTTGCGCGCCAAGACCGCAAATCTCGTCATACAAAGCGCCACGCCGCGCGGCATCCAAATGGGCCGCGATTTCGTCAAACAGCAGCACCGGCGGTTGGCCCAAATCTTGCGCCAAAGCACGGGCATTGGCCAAGATCAGGCTGATGAGCAGGGCCTTTTGTTCACCCGTAGAACACTGATCTGCCGGCAAGGCCTTGGCGCGGTAAACCGCTTGCAAGTCGGTGCGATGGGGGCCTGTCAACGCGCGCCCTGCGGCCATATCGCGACGCCGCCCTTGGGCGAGGGCGAGCACCAGATCAGCCGGCTCCCCGCCCTCGGGCGCGACCAGATCCAGATCGGCCTGCGGAAAGGCCGTGTCGGCCCCCTGCTGGGCTATAACCAACCGCGCCAATGCAGCAGAGCGGTTGGCCATGATCTGCCCCCCCGATTCGGCCATCTGCGCCTCTAGGGCTGCAAACCAATGCGGGTTGGTGGCCCCTTCCTTCAACAACCGATTGCGGTCGCGCATGGCCTTTTCGTAGGTTAAGGATGCCTCGGCGTGGTCGGGCGTAAAACTCAGCGTCATGCGGTCCAAAAAACGCCGCCGTCCCTCGGCCCCTTCGATCCACAAACGATCCATGGCTGGCACCAGCCAAAGAATCCGTAGGATACGACCCAAGGCGCTTTGGCTGGTGGCCTTGTCATTAATCCGCACCTCGCGCGCGCCGCCACCCTCGGCCCAAGTTTCCACCTTGTGCGAGGACCCGCCCAAACCCCGCACCTCGGCCAGCACCTTCCATCCGATCGCTGCGGGCTTACGGGCCAAATCGCCGCTGGCCGCCCGCCGCAGGCCACGGCCGGGCGAAAGCAGCGAAATTGCTTCCAGAATATTCGTCTTGCCCGCCCCGTTCGGCCCCGAAATCGCGACGGGCCGCCCGTCAAACACCACGCGCCCCGCGCGGTGGCTGCGAAACTGGGACAAGGACAGCGACGTGATGGACAAACCACTCACCCGCCTACCCTTTCATACTTGCCCAAATATCCCAAAGGCCTAAAGGCAGCGCCTTTGGCTGTCACACGCGCATCGGCATGACGACATAAGTAGCCGACATATCGTTGCCCTCGCGCATCAAGGTTGGATCGCCGGACGAGTTGAACAAGAACACCGCGTTTTCACGGTCAACCTGGCCAGCAATTTCCAACAAATACTTGGCGTTAAAGCCAATTTCCAATCGTTCTGCATCATAGGCTACGGCCAGTTCTTCTTCTGCAGCGCCCGAGTCGGGGGCGTTGACCGACAGGATCAGACGGTCATCCTCCAGCGTCAACTTCACTGCGCGCGAGCGTTCTGACGAGACGGTGGCCACACGGTCCACCGCCTTGGCAAACTCTGCTGCATCAACTTCCAGACGGCGGGTGTTGCCGGTTGGGATCACGCGGGAATAATCGGGGAAAGTTCCGTCGATCACCTTAGAAGTCAGGCTCACCCCCGGCGTGGCAAAGCGGATCTTGGTTTCTGAAACCGAAACAGCAATCTGCGCATCGTCATCATCCAACAGTTTACGCAACTCTCCCACAGTCTTGCGCGGCACGATCACACCCGGCATTCCCGCAGCATTTTCGGGCAAAGGGGCGTCAATCTGCGCCAGACGGTGGCCATCGGTCGCCACACAGCGCAGCACGGGACCATCGGCTGATTTGGCGATGTGCATATAGACGCCGTTCAGATAATACCTTGTTTCCTCAGTCGAAATGGCGAACTTCGCCTTATCGAACAGACGGCGCAGCACGCCCGCGGGGGCGGCAAAATTGCTGGTGTACTCCGAGGTCGCCATCACCGGAAAATCTTCGCGCGGCAGGGTGGCCAGCGAAAAGCTGGACCGTCCGGCCGCAATGGCCAAACGGCCGGCCGCGGCATCATCAATCAAGCTGACCAGCGCGCCATCTGGCAGTTTGCGCACAATTTCATGCAGCATCACGGCAGACACGGTGGTCGATCCAGCCCGTTCCACCATGGCAGGCGCACGGTCGACCACTTCGATATCCAGATCGGTGGCGCGGAAGCTGGCGATGTTGCCTTCGGCTTCGATCAAGACGTTGGCGAGAATTGGAATGGTGTTGCGGCGTTCGACCACCGATTGCGCCTGCGCCAGCGCCTTAAGAAGTGCGGCACGTTCGATCGAGAGTTTCATGTTCCCATCCCTTTGTCTTGCCGCACAGATATGGCGGGTCCTTGACCCTATCGCGTTTGATATAATTCACAAGGGGATGTTGAAAGGCCAGCGAAAATCTCTTCGATCGCGGGCCTAGGGCCCCCGATCCCTGCTTAGGCCTGCAACAATCGTTTCAGCAGCTGCATATCGTCAGACAACTGGCTGTCGGTCGTCATCAGCTCTTCAATCTTTTTCACACCGTGCATAATCGTGGTGTGATCGCGCCCGCCAAACCGCCGCCCGATCTCGGGCAAGCTGCGCAAGGTAAGTTGTTTGGCCAAATACATCGCCATTTGCCGCGGTCTGGCGATGTTGCGCAGACGCTTTGGCCCGATCATGTCGCTGAGGCGGATGTTGTAATGTTCGGCCACTTTACGCTGGATTTCTTCAATCGTCAGCTTGCGATCTGAGGCGCGCAGGATATCAGCCAAACAATCTTGCGCCAGTTCCAGCGTGATTTCGCGGCCAACCAAAGAGGAAAAGGCGAACAGCCGGGTCAAGGCGCCTTCCAGCACGCGCACGTTGGTGGTGATGCGGTGGGCCAAAAACTCCAGCACACCAGAGGCGATTTGCAGGCCATGGTATTGCGCGCGGTAATGCTCGGCCTTGGTTTGCAAAATGCCCAAACGCAGTTCATAATCCGTTGGATGAAGGTCAACGACCAACCCACATTGCAGGCGGGATTTGATGCGATCTTCAAGGTCTTTGATCTCGCCCGGCGCGCGGTCGGCAGAGATCACGATCTGTTTGTTTTGATCAACCAAAGCGTTGAAGGTGTGGAAGAACTCTTCTTGGGTGGAATCTTTGCCCGCGATGAACTGCACATCGTCCACCATAAGCACATCGACCGAGCGGAAAATTTCTTTGAAATCCATGATCTGGCGTTCGCGCAGCGCCTGCACAAAACGGTACATGAACTGTTCGGCTGACAGATAAAGCACGCGCAGTTCAGGTTGGCGCAGGGTCAATTCATGCGCAATGGCGTGCATAAGGTGAGTTTTGCCCAAACCCACGCCACCATACAAAAACAACGGATTAAACGTCACAGGCCCACCTTCGGCCACACGGCGGGCGGCGGCATGGGCCAATTCGTTGGGTTTGCCTACCACAAAGGTATCAAACGTAAAGCGGGCATCTAAGGGTGCGCCGGGCAATTCTTCGTCCACCGGCCGGGTCGGGCGGGTCAGTGGGCGGGCCAAGCTTTTCTTCACTTCCGCCTTGGGTGCAGGCGCTTCACGGCTAACGGAAAACTCCACACGCTGCACGGCAGCGCCCGATCGTTGCAGTTCGCGCAGAATATGGTCGGCAAAATTGCGCGACACCCAATTTCCAAAGAAAGAGGTTGGCACCTCAAATTGGGCGACGCCATTGGTCAAAGCCAGCAGCTTCAAAGGCTCGATCCAGGTTGTATAATTGTTGCGGCCCAGTCGGGGTACCAACTGTTCACGTACCTGATCCCAAGTCTGATGCGTCATCTTTTTGTCCAAAGGCCATCACCCAGGCAAAATCGGGGGCCCACTATCCATGTTTCACCGTGGGATTCTTGACGCCTTGAAGCAGATCAATCCATTCGGCAACCCTCGCGAATGCAATGACCCCTACTAAAACCGCAAACGCCGGTCGGCAGAATCGCCGCCAAACGTCTTACTGAATGGTCTAAATGCGTCTGCCAGAAGGCAGACCAGCCAAACCACGAATCTTTAACCGCTTTCTGTCATCTTGTCGCTGAACTGGCAGGTCCAGCATTGCAGAATTACGGGTGAGATTCCTTTTGTCCCCCAAGGCGACGTGAATCGCAACTTCACCTTAGCAATCCCTTAGCGAGAAGGGCAACCGAACTTCGCGCTTGACACAGGGTCTTGGCAAAAGAATCCCTCGGGCTTAGCCAATCTGTTGCGCAGGCTCTGCGGCGACTTACTGTGGCCAAAAACGAAAAAAGCGCATTCTTTGTAGAATGCGCTTTGACCCTGCAGTTTATAGCGTGACTTAGACAGCAGCTGCAACGCCCAGCGTTTTAACGCGGTGGTTCAGGCGCGATATTTTGCGTGCGACGGTGTTCTTGTGCAGAACGCCTTTGCTAACGCCCCGCATCACTTCGGGCTGGGCGGCCTTCAGAGCGGCTGCTGCCGCATCTTGATTGCCAGAGGCCAAAGCCTCTTCAACTTTGCGCAAGAACGTGCGGATCCGCGAGCGGCGCGCCTTGTTCACGTCTTGGCGAGCCTCGGATTGGCGGGCGCGCTTTTTGGACTGGGCGGTGTTTGCCATATCTTTTACAGTGTCCGTTTGGGTCTATCTGATCTGATTTAGGGGCTATAGTGCGCGGCTGGCCTCGCGTCAACGGGCATTTGTCATAGCTGGGTAAACTTGGGCAGGCGTTTTTGAACAAAGGCCTGCATTCGTTGGATCTTGTCATTTGTAGCCAAGGCCGCATGGCGAAAACCAGGTTCTGACAGCAGGCCTTTCCTCCAGCCATGCCAGCGAATCGGGGCTTTTCATCGCGTCATCTTTGGCACGACGGGCAATAAAACGACGAGCGCCCCGCTTGCACCAACCGCAGTATCGGGGTGGCGCAGGTCGGGCAGGCTTGGCCTTCGCGGTCATAAACTCGGAAGGTGTGCTGAAAATAGCCCAACTCGCCATCGGCTTGACGGTAATCGCGCAGGCTTGATCCGCCGGCATCAATCGCTTCGGTTAGAACAATGCGTATCACGGGCACCAGCGCAGCCACCTGCTGCATGGTTAGGTCGCCGGCCAGACGGGTGGGCGCAATACAAGCGCGGTGGAGCACTTCGCAGACATAGATGTTGCCAAGGCCAGAGACAATTTTTTGATCCAAAAGGGCTGACTTGATCGGCGTTGCGCGGTTTTCCAGGCGGTGGGTCAGGTAGGCTTCGTGAAAGCCATTGCCCAGCGGTTCTGGTCCAAGATCGGCCAGCAGTTTATGGGCCTGCCAGCTTGCGGTGGGCATCAGGTCCATCGCGCCAAAGCGGCGCGGGTCGTTAAAGGTCACGCGCGCGCCTGATTGCATCGTCAGCACCACATGGTCGTGCTTTTGCGGCGCGGGGTGGTCATGGTGAAACCGGCCCAATTGCGCGCCGGAAATCAGCATCCGCCCTGACATGCCCAAATGAATCAAAAGCGTCTCGCCCGAAGATAAATCGGCCAGAATATACTTTGACCGTCGTCGCAGGCTTTGCACCACCACGCCCGTCAGCCGCGTGACCATATCCTTGGGCAAGGCAAAGCGCAGATCGGGCCTGTTGACCTGCACTTGGTCAATCTTTTGCCCCTCCATCACGGGCAAAAGACCACGGCGAACAGTTTCCACTTCGGGCAGTTCGGGCATCTGGTTCCTATAGGTTGAGGCGCTGGCCCACACCGCCTATAAGGTCTGTGACGCCAAGGAAGGGCAAGCCCCGATGAACGAACACGCCACCACCCATTTCGGCTATCAAACCGTGAATGAGGATGAAAAGGCCGGGATGGTGCATGGGGTCTTTACCCGTGTCGCCAGCAAATATGACATCATGAATGACCTGATGTCAGTGGGTATCCACCGCCTGTGGAAAGAGGCGATGATGGATTGGCTGAACCCCCGCCCGGGCCAGCGACTGCTGGATGTGGCGGGCGGCACCGGCGATGTGGCTTTTCGTTTCTTGGGCCGTGCGCCGGATTCGGTGGCGACCGTGCTGGATATGACCGAATCAATGCTGATCGAAGGCCGCAAACGGGCCGAGGCGGAACGCCTGTCTGACCGGCTGGATTGGATCGTGGGCGACGCTATGGCCCTGCCCTTTGCCGACAACAGCTTTGACACCTACACCATCAGCTTCGGCATCCGCAACGTGGTGCGCGTGCAAGACGCGCTGGACGAGGCCTTTCGCGTGCTGCGCCCCGGTGGGCGGTTGATGGTGCTGGAATTCTCGCAGATCCCGAACGAGATGTTGCAAAAGGCTTATGATCTGTATTCCTTTAACGTCATTCCACCCTTGGGCAAGTTGGTGACGGGGGATCGTGACAGCTACCAGTATCTGGTCGAATCGATCCGCAAATTCCCCGAACAAGAGGTTTTCGCCACCATGATCCGCAAGGCGGGCTTTGCGCAGGTGAAATACCGCAACCTGACGATGGGTGTGGCAGCCCTTCATTCCGGCTGGAAGGTCTGATGCGGGGACCGCACAATCTTTGGCGGCTGATACGCACCGGCGCCACCTTTGAACGCACCGGCGCGATACGGGTTATTCTGGAAGGGTTTGGTGCGCCCTTGTCTGTGCGTATTCTGGCCCGCACATTGGCGTGGCCTTTCATCTGGCTGGGGCTGCGCGGTGATCCGGCCCTGCCACCTGTCACCCGTGCTTTGACGGCGTTGGGGCCATCTTACATCAAATTTGGCCAAATCTTGTCGACCCGCCCCGATATTGTGGGCGAAAAAATGGCGTTGCAGTTGAAATACCTGCAAGACCAGTTGCCGCCTTTTTCGACCGATCTGGCCAAGGCCATGGTTGCAGCCGAACTGGGCCAAAGTGTTGAGGCGATCTTTGCGGAGTTTTCCGAACCCGTGGCAGCGGCGTCGATCGCACAGGTGCATAAGGCGCGACTGGTGCAAGATGGCCGTGCGGTGGCCGTAAAAGTGCTGCGGCCGGGGATAGAGCGCGCCTTTCGCAAAGACATCGACGCTTTTTATCTGGCAGCCAGCACGCTGGAACTGATCCTCCCTTCCACCCGCCGCTTGCGCCCGCTGGAAGTGATTCGCCATTTCGAGGGCGTTGTCATGGGAGAGTTGGACCTGCGGCTGGAAAGCGCCTCGGCTTCTGAGTTTCGCACCAACACGGCCAAGGATGCGGGCTTTCAGGTGCCCCAACCCATGTGGCGGTTGTCTGGGCGTTCGGTGATGACGATGGACTGGGCTGAAGGCATCAGCCTAGCAGACAATGCTGCGTTGGATGCGGCGGGGCATGACCGCGTCAAACTGGGCAACCGCGTGCTGCAGTTGTTCCTTAGCCACGCCCTGCGCGATGGCTTTTTTCACGGCGACATGCACCAAGGCAACCTGAAGGTCGCCGCCAATGGCGACATCATCGCCTATGACTTTGGCATCATGGGCCGGATTGATGCCTATACCCGCAAAGTCTATGCCGAAATTCTGATGGGCTTCATCCAGCGCAACTACCGCCGCGTGGCCGAGGTGCATTTTGAGGCAGGCTATGTGCCCGCCGACCGCGATGTTGAAGCCTTTGCCTCTGCCCTGCGCGCGGTGGGAGAGCCTATTTTCGGGATGGAGGCCAACCGCATCTCGATGGCCAAGCTTTTGGCCTATCTGTTCGAAGTGACCGAACGCTTTGGAATGCAAACCCGTACCGAACTGATCTTGCTGCAACGCACCATGGTGGTGGTCGAGGGTGTGGCGCGCAGTCTGGATGACAACATCAACATTTGGGACGTGGCCCGCCCCGTGGTGGAAAGCTACATCCGCAAACATGTGGGGCCCTTGGCCCTGATTCGCGACCTGTTTAGCACGGTCGAGGTGCTGGCCCGCTTTGGCCCCAGATTGCCAAGACTGGTCGAGGATTTGCTGATCGCCCAAGCCGAAGGCCCCAAGGCGCCCCCAAAACGCCGCGCTGTGCCCTTGGTTTGGGCAGCCCTAGGGGCGTTGGCGTTGCTTGCGGCAGGGGTCTGGGCGGGCTTTATGCTGCGCTAGGGGGCCGTTTTAGGCCGCCTGCACCGCCCGCGCCTCGGTCAGGATCGCGTGCAACTTGGCGGGGTCTGTATTGGCCCGCAGTTTGGCGCAGATGCCCGGGTCGCGCATGGTGCGCGACACCAGCGCCAAGGCTTTCAGGTGATCAACCCCTGATTCCTTGGGCGCAAACAGGCCAACGATCAGATCCACCGGCTGACGATCAACCGAATCATAATCCAGCGGCTTTTCCATCCGCAAGAACACCGCCACGATCCGGTCTAAATCATCCAAACGGGCATGCGGCAGCGCTATACCATGGCCCACACCCGTGGCCCCTAGGCTTTCACGCTCTTGCAAGCCATCGGTCGCAACCGAGGCGTTCAGACCATAGGCCTGCGCTGCAATTTCGCCCAATTCCTGAAACAGACGCTTTTTGCCCGTCAACTGGCCAATAAAGCGCACAGCCCCCGGCATAAGCAGTTTCGAAAGTTCCATTGGCCTTGCCTACCTGCTTATTCCGGCCGCAGCCGAGGATTATTTGTCAGTCTTCGGATCAATCCAGCCAATGTTGCCATCATCGCGCACATAAACCACGTTGACCCCGCCATGGCCCAAATTACGAAAAACCAGAAACTTTTGCCCGCTGAGTTCCAGTTGCATCACAGCCTCGCCCACTGTCAGAGATGCAATCTTCGCTTCCATTTCAGCAATGATAACATGGGAAACGGGGTCTGTGTCTGTATCTTCCGGTTCTTGCGTAGGAGCGAGGATATAAGACGCCCCAAACCCATATTCAACTGGCTCTGTGCGGTGCGCGTGGTGGTTGCGCAGGCGGCGCTTGTAGCGGCGCAGCTGTTTGTCCATTTTTTCGCGACACGATTCAAAGGCCGCGTAAATCTCGGCTGCATGGCCCTTGGCGTGGGCGTTTAGGCCGGTCGACAGATGGATCAGCACCTCGCAGACATGTTCATGACCTGATTTTGAGAAGACAATCGTCGCATCCGTGGGCCTTTGGGCATATTTTTCCACAATCTCGCCCAGTTCAGATTTCACATGGGTTTGAAGTGCTTCGCCAATGTCGATGTGCTTGCCAGTGATTTGATACCGCATGGATGCCTCCTAATATGACAATGCCGGCGGATCACGCGATCCGGCGGGTATAGACCTTTTTCCTTGGATTTTCAGCGCACTCAGGCCCTGTGGCGGTGCCCCGTATTGGGGCCGCATGGGTCAGGCAAGGCAGGGGAACTCTTGCGCGCATCCCTTCTAGTTGGGGATGAGGGGGGGCACTTGTCAACGGGGCTGAGGGTCTGTTTCAAGCGATCTTGAAATTCTCGCCCAAGTAAACCCGTCTGACCATCTCATCGCGCACAATTTCATCGGCGGTGCCGGTCATCAGCACCTTGCCATCGTGCAAAATATAGGCACGGTCCACGATCTCCAGCGCCTCGCGTACGTTATGGTCGGTGATCAGCACGCCAATGCCGCGCGATTTCAGATCTTGCACCAAGTGGCGGATTTCAGCCACCGCGATCGGGTCGACCCCTGCGAAAGGCTCATCCAGCAAAAGATAAACCGGATTCGCGGCCAAACAGCGCGCAATCTCCACCCGCCGCCGTTCGCCGCCCGACAGGGCCAAGGCCGGGGCAGCGCGAATATGCGTGATTGAAAACTCCGACAACAACTCTTCCAGCCGTTCGCGTCGCTTATGGCGGTCAGGCTCGGCAATTTCCAGCACGGCTAGGATGTTGTCTTCCACGCTTAAGCCGCGAAAGATCGACATCTCTTGCGGTAGATAGCCAATCCCCAACCGCGCGCGGCGGTACATGGGCAAAGATGTAACATCGCGCCCGTCGATCAGAACCTGCCCCGCCTCTGGCGTGATCAGGCCGGCAATGGCGTAAAAGGTGGTGGTCTTGCCAGATCCGTTGGGGCCCAGCAGCGCCACAACCTCCCCCCGGCCAAGCGAAATCGACACATCGCGGATGACCAGCCGCTTTTTGTAGCTTTTGCGCAAATTTCGCACCTGCAAGCCAACCGCCTTTGCATCGATCACATCGTGTGACATCAGTTCTTCTTCGGTTGGGCGGGCGTGAAGATGGTCGTGACCCTGCCCTCCATGGTGCCAAGGCCGGTCTTTAGACTGAGCGTCAAAATCTGCCCCGAAATGGCTGACTTGCCTTGGGTCAGAACAACATCCCCTTGCAAGATCAAAGCACCGGTTTCGGGCATGTATTCGGCATTCTCAGCCGCGGCCGCCTCACCCCCGGCGGCGAGTTTCACGCCGCCTGTAGCCATTAGGCGGGCGATGCTTTTCTGGTCTTTTGCATATTCCACCCGAAGGCTTGCCGCTTGCAGGGTCATGTTGCCCTGCGTCACCACAACATTTCCGGTGAAAACAGCCGTACCATCCGCCTGATTGACAGAAAGCTGATCGGCGGTGACTTGCACGGGCAGGGTGGGGTCGGTTTTCAAGCCCGCAAAGGCAATATCAGTTCCCGCAGCCGCCGCAGCGAAAGGGGCCGTTATCAGGGCAGCCGCAAAAAGCCACGCTTTTAGCATCACAAACCTCCCTTGGGCAAATAGACAAGCGTCACAGAACCCGTAAAATTCAAGTCGTAACCGCCCGAAGGCCCAAGGCCAAGGTGCATCGCGCCCGCGTGCAACTTTCCCGGCGGACCTTCGGCATCCACCGGGCCTAGGCTGGTCAAATCGGTTTGGGTCGTGGCCACCGACATACCAGACATCACAGCCCTGTAACCGTTTGAGGTGATGATCTGCACCCCCCCCGTCAAAACAGCGCGCTGGGTTGCACGGTCCATCTGGACCAAAGGCGCTGTGATCTGCGCAGTGGAGCCGTCGGGCATTTCCATCAGGGCTGACATAGATGTGGCCAGACCAGCACTGTCGGTGCCTTCAGCACCCAGCCGGGCCTCGGTGGCGCTGATGGTCAGGGCCGCGCCATCTGACGTCATTCCCGCAAAGACCGGGCTTGTCACACGAGGGTCTTTGACGCGGTCCGTCATGTCTGTAGAGGCATAGGGAATGGCATCTTCGGGGCTGATCGGACGGCCGAACAGGAACAGCGTGGCCAGCAGGGCCAAGGCGGCAAGTGGCAGAACAATCTTTAGCCAGAATACCAGACGCGAGTGAAGATTGTCTGCTGCGGCCAGCGCCATCAGACCACACCGGCGCGCAAAAGGTCGTGGATGTGCAAGATACCCAGGGCGGGCAGACCCAGCTCTGGCGCGTCTTTCACAAAAAGGCAGGTGATCTTGCGGTCGTTCATGATGGCCAAGGCCACTTCAGCCAGCGCGTCGGGGGCCACGCTGCGTGGATGGGCCGTCATCACTTGGGCGGCGGTTAAAGACAAAAGCCCCTCCATGTGGCGACGCAGGTCTCCGTCTGTGATGATGCCTTGCAAAGCGCCGTCTGGCCGCGTCACCCCCACCACACCAAACCCATAGCTCGAGATTGCCAAAAGGGCTTCTGACATCGGGCGATCAGCGGTGATCAGCGGCAGGTCGGTGTGCATCAAATCGCGCACTTTGGTCAGGCGCGCCCCCAACTTACCGCCGGGGTGAAAGACGCGGAAATGTTCGGCCGTAAAGGCGCGCCGCTCCATCAGGGTCACCGCCATCGCGTCGCCCAAGGCCAGCATCATGGTGGTCGATGTGGTCGGCACAACACCAGTTCCGCACGCCTCCTCTGCCAAGGGCAGCACCAAGGCCACATCCGTCGCCCGCAGCAAAGTCGAGCCGGGGCGACTGGCGATGCCAATCAGCGGAATCTCAAAGCGGCGGGTATGGGCCACGATATCAGCCAGTTCCGGCGTTTCGCCAGAATTGGACAGCACCAGCACCACGTCGCCCAGCAGCATCATGCCAAGGTCACCATGGCTCGCCTCTGCCGGATGCACAAACTGCGCGGGCGTACCGGTCGAAGCAAAGGTGGCGGCCATTTTACGCGCAATATGGCCAGATTTGCCCATGCCCGACACAATCACGCGGCCCTTGGCGGCCAGGATCAGATCGACGGCCTTGGTAAAGCTGTGATCCAGACTTGCCGCCAAAAGACCCAACGCCGACGCTTCAAGGCCTATCACGCGACGGGCGATGGAGAGCGGGTCAGTGGTGGAAGATATCATTAGGTTCGTCCCATCCCAAAAGGTCAAGCTCGGCCCTTGTAGGCAGAAAATCAAAGCAGCGCTGCGCAAGGGTCAGACGCCCTTCGCGGACCAAAATGGCTTCCAGCGCCTCTTTCAGCTTGTGCAGATGCAAAACATCTGACGCGGCATAATCCTTTTGCGCCTCGCTCAAAGTCGATTGGCCCCAGTCAGAGGTTTGCTGCACCTTCGATACATCAACCCCGACCAATTCGTTGAGAAGATATTTCAGCCCATGCCGATCGGTAAAGGTGCGCACCAGTTTGGCGGCGATCTTCGTGCACCACACCGGCTCTGTGCGCGTTCCAAAGGCTTGGTGCAACATCGCAATATCAAAGCGTCCAAAATGGAACAGCTTCAGCGTGGCCGGATCGGTCAGCAGGCGCTGCAGATTTGGGGCGCTGATCTGACCCTTGGAAATTTGAACGATATGCGCGTGGCCATCACCTGAAGACAGTTGCACCACACAAAGCCTGTCGCGGCGCGGGTCAAGGCCCATGGTTTCAGTATCAATGGCCACGATAGGCCCCAGCTTCAGCCCATCGGGCAGGTCGTTCTTGTGCAGATAATTGGCCAAGGTCGTGATTGCTCCACTAAGGTGCGCAAGATCTAGCTGATTTCCACAAGAAAGGGAATTCGCCAAGGCTGGGCTGTGGCGAAGGTCAGGGTCGGGGCTTGGTCCGGTCGTCTTGCAAGGGAATAAAGTCCCAATAAAGCCAACGGCCGGACGGATGACCCGGTTCTGACAAAACCAGTTTATCGTCCCTTACCCCCAACCAACCGCTGGCAGCCGCCACAGGCCGTAGCCGAAAGCCAATCAGATCGCGGTAGATCAACCAGCGCGAGGTGACAAACCGCGCCATCCCCGCCGCCAACAGTGGCCGCCCCAAAGCGACCGATCCGGACGAGGCGACCAACATGTTCTCTGGCTGGCCTTGGTTTAAAAAGCCCCAAGTGCCATCATCATCTTGCTGCATAATCCACAGCGTGCCGGTGTAAGGATCGCCCACCGTGGGAGCCAGGGTGATTCGCGTGGAAAAAACGTTGCCATCCAGATAGGGCCGAACCACCTCTCCGCTGCGGGCAAGGGCAATGGCGCTGCCGTGTGCGATGGTTTGCGCATTGACCGGAAACGGTGCTGTCAAACGATGCAAATCCTGCCGCGTGGTCTGGCGCAATCCTGCAGGGTCGTAATCATTCGCCATGCAGCACCCCAAAACTCTTGCCCTGAGCCTCTGTCAGCCAAAAACCTGGATCAGCAGTGGTTGCGATTTTCTGGCGATAATGGGCGCGTAAGGCGTCAAAATTCTGGATGAACACGCTCAGGCTGGCATAAAGCCGCGCGGCCACGCTGGAAAGGGCGGCCAAACGGTCAGCCTCGAACGGGTCATAAATGCAGCGGCGGTCGGTGTGCGGATTAAACAGCACCACATGATCCAGCGGTTCTGCACCAGAAAATGGGTCCATATACAAAAACGGCGCAACGACAGTGGCTTTGCCTTCGCGCGCCGAGGCGTCTTTCAGCGAAGCCACAAGTTCATCAGCCATTACAGAAAACGCCGCGTCAAAGCTTTTGAACCGCGCCATGATGGACAAGTAGTGCCCTACGAAATTGGGTTGCAGCAAACGGTCGCAGGCGACCAGATCGGCCAAAGCCTCGGCATAAACAGTCAGGCCTGCAACGTCAGACAACGACAGATGCACCGTCGCGCGTCGGTGAAAAAACGTCGCCAGATCGTCAGGCTTGCGCTGGCCATAAGCCATATTGATGATCACACCATGTGCAATGCTCATGTATTCTTGGGCGTAGGAATGGGCAGGCTCATGCCAGGCGGCGAGGTTGGGGTTTGATACAGTCACCCCCCCCGCCGCGGCATTGCGCAGGCTGTATTCAATATCGTCACCACGCAAAAACATCGCGCAGGGCAAGCCCAACTCTCCCAAACGGGCATAGGGCAACGACACGAAGATAAAAGCCGAATATTCCGGATGGTGCAGACGCGCCATGTCGCCCAAATGGTCAGATCCCCGAAAAAGCTTGGCATGGCGCAGCAATCGCGGCGCCACAACGCGGCGCTGCCCGCCTGGGCTGTCGGGTGTATAGCGACCCCAAAAGCCGCCATCTTCCCACATTATTCGGGGTTCGGACTTTAGAAAGATTGGCAGCGTGTGAAACGCCTGATCGCTGCGGAACAAGGTCGCGGCCCAGTTGCGCGCCAGACTTTCCAGCGATAGGGAAACATCGTCATCCGCCACCGCCAGTTCGTTCACCGTGATGCCCGCCTGTGCCACAGCGGTTTGAAGTGCAAGCAATTCCAAACTCAAATTGCCAGCGCCGCCCATATTGGGGCCGGAGAAAACAAAAAGATTCAGCAGGTCATCCTGCCCTAGTTGGGCGTAAGACGGCCCGCTAGGATTCGGCAAGGCGTCGTAAACTAAAAAGAAGGTGTTCCTCAGCATCTGGCCATAGTTGCTTGTCACCGACTGATCCTGAAACCGGGCCAGCAGGCGTTGCACGTCTGCGGCGCGGCCAAATGTGCGAATCACCACAACCATCCGCGCCTGTGTCGCCACGGGCGCGCGTGCCTGCCAATTGGCGTCAATCAAAACGCACGCATCCGACAAGGCCCGCGCCACCCAGAACAAACGCACCCCGCGCGGCAAAGAATGCAGCGCGCCAATAGGCACATCCACGGCCGTTACTTCGTCTGATGTCAGAATCTTTTCGATCAAGGGCACCGGATCTTGATCTGCCCGGCTTTGATAGATGGTCACCTGAAACCGGCCCTGAAAAACAAAGCTCAGGGCAAGATCAATATCTTGGCCATGGGCCATCAGAATCTGCGGAAAGAAGGAATTGCGCAACGTGCCAGTGTTGATCAACTCTTGGTTCAAAAGCTGCATACCCGCTTCAGGACTTGGGCGGAAATGGTCGTCTTTGACGACAAAGAACAGGTCATCCAAACCGACAACGGTGTTGGATTGATCCAATCCATGCAGGCGGAAGCTATCGCCGCGGTTTAGCGCTAAAGTCTGGCCCGCCCAGCGCTGCAACGCGGCCTGTAGCTTTTCGACACAGTTTAAAAAGGGGTCTGGGGACAATGGCAATTTTGGTCCAACACTCTCAATAACAGCACATCACGAAACACGAACAACCTAAACGTCAGAACCTAATAAGTTCTTTAGTACGCCTGCACAGCAGGTCCGGCAAGGGATAAGACATGGGCCAAGACGGAAACCGCCAAGGTTCGCGGGTCGCGGCAGGATCCGATCAGGCCGAAGGTGGGGCATAGACGCGCGATATGCGCCTCTGTAACGCTTTGATCGCGCAAATCCGCCAGCAGGCGTTGACGCGCCTTCAAGCTGCCTTGCGCGCCGATGAACAGGGCGTCACTGGGCAGGAACTGGGCCAACAAGCGGGCCTCGTTCTCGTGGTCGTGAAAAAACAGGGTCACGGCGGTGCGGCGATCTGGTTTGGGGCAGACATAGGTGCGAAAGCTGCTCACCAGCGTGATGTTCAGCGGCCCGATTCGCGACAAATCGGTTTGCAAACCCTCTTGCCCAAACAGGGTCACATCATAGCCTGCCGCTTGCGCCATTAGGGCAAAGGACATGGCCTCGATCCCGTGGCCGTAGACCCAAAACCGCAACTCCGGTTCCAGCACAATGATCACCTCATCCGGCGCTGCGCTGGTTTGCCCGCCCAGCAACAGAGCCAGCGCCCCGGTGGAAAGGTTGATGCGCAAGACAGCCTCGGAACGATCATCCCCGCGGGCGAGGATGGCTTGCAAGATAGTCAGATCAGGGTTCGGGATCAAAAGGATCGACAATCCCCCGCCGCACGGCAGTTTCAGATCAAAAAAAGGCGAGCCTTGGCCATAGCGCAGCAACCGCACCTCGCCGGTTTTCAGCGCGGTGGCTGCGTGTTCGGCAATGTCATCCTCGATGCAGCCCGAAGACAGCGACCCTGTCCGCTGGCCCTGAGGCCCAAAGGCCATCATTGTGCCAAGGTTGCGGTAAGATGTGCCCAAGATCTGCGTAATCACAGCCAAAACGCCGCCCGTTTCGCACAAACGCTTTAAAGGAACACGGTTGCTGGCATATTCGATCATGACGGCCCTACCCTTTGCGCCAGTGTGGTCCTTTGTGACAGCAACATCCAGCCCGTTTTGCGGCCGAACCCGCGTGAGCGCGCTTTAGAAGGTGGCCGGTTCGCGGATCGCGGTGATTAAAGATGCCAATGCCTCAATCCCGCCGGGCAGCAGGGCAGAGATTCCATCGGCCGTGCTGCGAATTTCCCTGATTTTGCCATAGTATTCGATGGTCGAATCATCCAAGACCTTATCGTCCTGCCAGCTTTCCAACGTCAGGTTATAGACACCTTTGGGCAGGGCATTGCCCTGCGCATCCCGGCCCTGCCAAGAATAGTCGCGCGCGGCGAGGGGCAGTTCGGTGCGCGACACCTCCATGCCGGCTTCATCCGTCACCACCAAAACCGCCTTTGTGGCAGCCTGCGCTGGATTGGGTGATAGGGTGACGGGGGTGGCACCGTCGAAATAGGCGGGTGCCGCGATGCGCGCTTCCTTCCCAACCCAGCCGACCATTTGCCCCATGCCAGTCAGCGCATTTTGCCCCAAAAGCTGTGCCAACAGGTCATTGGTCTTGGTCTGCTGTTCGACCCCGGAAAAGGTCGCCAACTGCACGGCCAATTGATCTGCACTCATCGGGTTCAGTGGATCTTGGTTCTTGATCTGGGTCGTCATCATTTTCAGGAACGTGTCGTAGTTCTTATCGTTGTTTTGTCTATCGGCCGAAGAAGCCGTTTTGATCGAGGTTTGAGGCGTGAGCGAGACTTCCATCAGGTTTCCTTTCAAAGGCGAAGGTCAAGCCCAAGGGTGGGCGAAGGTTTGACATAGGGCGCTGATATGGCCTGCGGCACAACGTCGAGGGCCGCCCGTTCCAGCGACGCTTCGGGTTGGTCGTGCGCGGGCGGGCGATGGGCCCATTGACCAAAGTTCAACGTGTCGGCGTTCAAACCAGCGTTACGAAACTCTTGCCGCAAGGCTTCGGCATTGGTGCGCAGCAACTCGAGGGTTTCTGGCCGTTCTACCGACAGCGTGACCTGCACCTGATCGCCCTGCGTTATCAGATCAAATTGGATTCGGCCCAATTCGGCAGGGTTCATCAAGAGTTCGGCATGACTACGTCCCTCACGCGCGGCGACTGAGTGCAAGTGTTCAATCACCGCAGGCAATCGGTGCAATGTCGGGGCGGACTTCGGCATTTCAGATTGAGGGGCGGATTGAGGTAATGGCGCTGAACCAAGCGTCGCGCCCGTCGGTTGCAGGTCTGCGGCCAACACAGCGCCCGGCACATCTGAGAAGGACACGGAAAATTCCGTAACCCTGCGGTCCCCTTTCGCCGGCGCTTCAAACAGGACGGTCATCATTCCCAAGGGCCGAACTACTTGCAGCAGCCGTTCGTCAGGCGGCGGAATCGCCGTTTGGAACGGGACGGCGGCGGCAGAGGAGAGGTGTTGCGATGAAACGGGCTTCTGCGACAAGCGCGTCGGGGCTTGGCCCGCGATAACGCCCCCCGGCCA
>CAXNKP010000009.1:0-18328 GCA_964202815.1 Stagnihabitans sp.
GGTCGTCTAATCCGGCACGGCCCAGTCCAGGCCTGGCAACTTCAGCAAGCTGGCCACCATCCCGGTCGTTTGCCTGAGCGGCAGCTTGAACAGCACCTTGATGGTCAGGCGGAACTGGATTGCCGCAACCGAGAAGACCGCAGGGCGACCGGGGCGACCGTCTGGCAGCGCGAGCCAGGTCATCTCTTTGTCAAGCCAGATCAGCAAAGACCCAAGCCTCTTCAGTGAGCCGGTGTAGCTGGACCAGTTCGTAGTGCGGTAGCGGACGGGTGATGGCTTGCTCATGCCGTCTGTCTAACCGCTTGGATTCACAATGTGAAACCTTTGCCACCAGAGTTATGCAACAACGCCCCTGCGCTTCCATCTGCTGAGCAAGCTTTACGACCGCACCAGCGTCGTCATCACCATCAATCTCAGCTTCAGCAAATGGGCCAGCGTCGTCGGTGATGCCAAGATGACCACCGCCTTGCTCGACCGTCTTACCCACCGCTGCCACATTCTGGAAACCGGGAATGACAGCTTCAGGTGCAAAGCAAGTTGAGCGGCCGCCAGAAAAATATGGAGGCCATACATGCCTTGACCCCAGCATAACGCGCAGAGCATAATCTTCAGGCGGGGCAATTCTGAGGGAAAACCCCGGGTCACGTCCGGGTGCAAATCAAAAGAATGCGAGATTTGGTCCATGGGGTGTGATCAATGAGTGTTGGTACAACTTTCTCGCTTTGACACCGTTCGAATTCTATTTCGCCAAGGCGCTGTCAGGCCGCCATCACAAAAACGGCAAGCCAAGGAGCAAGATGCGCACCGAAAGCTATCCTTCCTTGCAATCCCACACGCCGCAGCCAGCCTTCCAACAGGGCCGTCCCGGCCGCTGCAAGCACAAATGTGGGCAAAACGCTTGGGTCAAGCCACACCGCCGCCGCAGCCATCAGTTTGACATCGCCCGATCCTAGGCCCGACCTACCCCGCAGCGCCAAAAACGCCCATTGCAGCAACTTCAGCAAACCCCAAACCGCCATCAGCGCCAAAAGGTGCGGTATCAGCGGGGCCTGTGCCAGGTGGACCGCAAGCAGGCCCAAGGGGATCAAGGGCAACGACAACAGGTCTGGGATGCGAAAATGGCGCAGGTCGATCAGCGTGATGGCGGCGGTGATGGCGCCCAAAAGCGCGCTTGTCCCGGCTTCGGCCCAACCATGCCGAAACAACGCCACACAAAAGGCCACGGCGGCACAGGCCAGAATAGCGGATCGCTCTCGCGGGCCTAGCCAAGCCGCGATGTGCCGCCCAGAAATGCGCTGCTGGGCCGGATTTGCGCTGGAGCAAATTTTGGCGCGGTTCATGGAATGGGAAGTGTAGAAGATGGTGTCAGCGTCATGTCGGGCACGCCAACCTCTGATGATGCGCTGCTATCTTGCAGTGGCAGGGTCATCGGGCCATCCGGTCCTTGGAACACGGCGCTTTGGTCAAAAACTTGCGAAAGTGTCAGCCCCTGCGCCGATTGACCGGGGCGCAGGAACACAACCGGCCCCCCCGAAGCATCACCCAGATAGGCCCCGCCCGGCAAGGGGCTGGTCACTGTGCCCATCAGCACGGGTTCGGGCGGCAAAACAGGATCCGCCACCACAACAGGGGCGGCCTCTGCCACGACAAGAGCCTCTGGAACCACCAAGGCCGGAGGGCTGCGGGTCGGGTCAAACAGCGGGTGGTCAAACAGCGCCTGAAAATCAGCCATTTGCCGCTGCGAGATCGGGTTCAGCCCGGCCACGTCCTGAGATTGCGTTTGCGGTGGTGGTAGGGCAGAAACGGGGGCTTTGGCGGGCCAATAGTCCCACGCCACAAGCCCAGCCAAGCCAAGGGCGCACAGTGCCAAGACAAAAGGCCGCCAAGTCATGGGCTGACCTTTCCGGCATAGGCTGACAGGTCCATCTCAACCGTAAGGCTTGCACCCGACGCGCCGATGCGCAGCGTATTGATGAAGATCAAAGGCTCAGCCTGCTCCAGCGCGATCAGCGCCGTCATGACTGAGGGTTCATCCCCCACAAGGCGCAGATTGACGGGCAGGCGAGTCAAGGGCCCCTCTGCCTCTGCCCCGCGCGCGTCGATCTGTTGTACTTGCGTGATCTGCCCCACCAAACCCAGCACCTGCGCCTGTAAGGCCGAAGAGGCCAACCCCGCCGTGCCACCAGCTACCAACAACTTGGCCGCTTGCACGACCGGTTCTGCCGGCCGGTGATCCAGCGCCGTTTGCAGCCGCTGAGTTGCAGCGTCTGCGCGGGTGGATTCTTGGTCGGCCATGGCCCAAACCGTCAAGGCCAGCAAAAGCGCCAACAGAGGCGGGGCCAAAACCAGCAAAAGCGCCCGTCGCAGCGTCATGGCAGCGCCCCCAATGTGGTGTGGATGGAAAAGCTGTAGCTGCCGCTGACAAGATCATGCGCCGCAGGGCCGGCAAAGTTGACCGTGGCAAAGACAGGGTCGGCAGATAGGGCGGGAATGATCCCCTCGGGCGTCAGGGTATGGCCGGACAGGTCGATCCCCTCGCGCGTTGCCGACAGGGTGGTCAGGTAGGAATCCTGCGGCAGGGCCTGTGCCAGATGCGCCAGCGCTAAGGCCAAGCTGCCCGATTTGCGCTGCAGCAAGTCCAAGGCCGCTTGCGTTGGGCCCGCACCCTCTTTCAACCGCTCCGATGACCGATCCAATGCCGCCACAGAGAGGGTTGCGCGATCTTGCGCCTGCCAAAAGGCTTGCAGCCCCACGCTTGCCAAACCCAGCGCCAACACAGTAACCAGCCCAACCGACAGGGCCAACCGGTCACGCCAGCGCCGCAGTTGGGCTATATCACGGCGAAACCAGAAGCGGCCCGCACTCACTCCAACCAACCGCGCGCCTTGCAGGGTTAGAAGGCGCTCGGCCTCGGCCACGGGGGCAAGAGGCAGGATGGCCAGATCAAGTTTGCTTCCCGCAAGGCAGGTGTCCCACAGGCAGGCGTCCGGCTCCCAAGGTGAGAGCGTCTCGATCCGGGCAGAAAGCCAAGCGGGGTTGGCGCGGCGGCTTTGATCGGGCAGATCAATGCGATGCACCAACAGGCCGTCAGCCGTCAGCAGCAAATGCACGCTTTGCCCCGATCGTGCTAGCGCTAGCGTGTCAGGCGTCAAAGACACCTGCCCCCTTAGCCTTGCGGGCATCAGGTTTTGCACGGCCAAGGCCAGCACTTCTGAGGCGTTTAAAAGCCACGTCAGCATTCACCTGTCCTCTTCGCGTGCAGCGGGCCAGTCCCGTGCCACTATGTGCAGGCGGCGGTCGCGCCCTGCAAGGGCTGAAACATGCACCCAAAGCAGCCCTTCAGGATCGGTGGCATCCAGAACAGGGTCGTCGACATGCAGCCAGATTTCATAAAACCCGGCAGTGCCGGGTTGACCCGTGTCTGAAAAGTTCACCTCCTCAGCCCCTCGTGGCGTGGCGATATTGCGCAGGGCCAAGGGGGCTTGCACGGGGTCAATCGCGAAAGATTGGCCCAGCAGGGTCAGATAGGGGGCGACTTTCGGCCAAAGGTCTGGATCGCGATGAAACAGACCTGCCACTTGGGACATTGACCGAAAACTCAAGCCATTGGCCGCGTCACGGTGCCGGATAAGGGCAAGGGTCAGACGCTCGGCTTGCTCAGGGGTGGCGCCCAAGGCCGCAAGGGCCGATTGCAAGGCAGGGATGCGGGTGAAATTGGGGTTGATCAGGCCCTGCGCGGCATAAATGCGCAGGGAGACGCTGCCACCGGGCAGGGGCAGCGAAAAGGCTGTGCCATCTTGGGGCAAATCATCGGCTGGAAGCCGCGCGCCCAAGGTGGCCAAGGCCGATTGAATCACATCCTCGCGGGCAAAGGCCGCACGTTCGCCCGCAAGGCCCGCCAGATCGCTTTGCGACACCCGCAGCACCAACCCCGCCAAAGCAGCGAGCAAGGCAAGGGCCACCAGCACCATCAGCAAGACAGCGCCGTCTTCACGCTCGCGCCTCATGGGAAGACCTCGGGGGCCAAGCGGCAATCAGGGCCAGGCCCAAGGGCGCAGTCGGCCTCGATCAGGTCTGGAAAGGCTGCGACGAGTTCAACAGCCTGGGGGGCGGCCAGCGCCACCAGGCCAAAGGCGCGCGGCAGATCAGGGGCGCTCCATGCCCGCTGCCACGTGCCTGCGGCGTCAAGGTAGCGAAACTCCCAAGGGCCCGGCGCGTGCCAAAGGGTCTGGTCCGCAGACCAAGGGCCTGTGGCCCCTTGCGCCAGCAAAACCGCCTCGGCCCGCGTCAAGTCGCTGCCGCCTTGGGCGGGCACCAAAGAAAAGCGCAGCACGGACGGCATGCTCTGCGTAAAGCGTGCAACGTAAGGGAAGATGACGCTTTGCGCTTGGCCATCAAACAACACGGCCCCCGCGGCCGTTCGCACCAACAGCCCATGCTGCGCATCGCCCGCCAAAATGGCCCCTGTGCGGGCAAAGGACTCGACCTGCTCTGCCACAGCCACCGCCCGCGCCGCCCCGTTCGAGGCGATGCGCAGCGTTGACAAAACCACCACCACAACCGCCATGCCCAAGGCCAGCGCCACCAACGCCTCGATCAGGGTAAATCCCGCCTCGGGGTCGGTTGGGGTTGGGGTGGTGTTTGGCGGGCGGATCATGGACTTTCCATGGGGTCAAGCCGCAGGGCGGTGATTTGCGGGCCACCCGGCCAAGTCACGGCAACCTCGTGGCGCACCAATCCGCCCGAGGGTTGCGAGCGTGTGGCCACCCAGCCCAAATCGCCCGCTTGCCCCCGCCCCACGTCACCGGTTGCCAACAACAGCCGCACCAGATCACGGGCAGCAGTTTCCTTGATCAGGCGGTCGTTCACGCGGGCCGATTGGGTGAACAGCGCCAATGCTGCCACCACGGCAAGGCTGGCAATCGTCAGGGCCGCCAAAACCTCGACCAACGAAAACCCCGCATCAGGGCTGCACGGTGCCGGTGACAGGCGCGATGACCACTTGGTCGGCAAAGCCCGGTCCCACCACCCGCAAAAGCCCGCCCGGGCTTGAGCCGTCGGGTTCAAAGGAGATGACGCCTGCCCCTTGGGGGCCGCTGGCAAAGACTTGACGATCCGGCCCAAGTGCCAAAACAAGCGCACCGGCCTGAAAGCTGTGGCCATCAGCCCCCACCCCAAGGACCAAGCGGCGGTCGGTGCGCATCGCCTCGGCCCGCAGGGTTCGCACGAAGGATTGCAGGGCGGCATGGTCGATGCGATGTTTCCCAGGGACGCCGCGCCCCACGACCAGCCCAGCCGCCAAGGCCGTGATGGCCACGACCAAAAGCATCTCGACCAGCGTGAAGCCCGCCTCGTCACGGCCCGTATCGTCACGGCCCGTATCATCACGGCCCGTATCATCACGGCCCGTATCATCACGGAGAGATATCGGCATTATCGCCCTCGCCGCCGTCCTTGCCATCCGCGCCAAAGCTGCGCAGCTTATAGGTGCTGGCATCGGCATTTGCGACATAATCATAAGGCGTGCCCCAAGGGTCCTTGGCCACCGTCTTGTCGATATAGGGCCCCGCCCAGCCCGCAGCCCCCGCAGGGGCATTAGCAAGGGCTGGCAAGCCGTCGGCGCTTTGTGGGTATCGGCCCAGATCAAGGTGGTAAAGCTCCAGCGCCGTTTGATATGCGGCAATCTGGACATGGGCTGTCTTGACCTTTGACGTGCTCATATAGCCCACCACGCGCGGCCCGACCAAGGCCGCAAGAAGCGCCAAGATCACCAGCACAACCAGCAGTTCCACCAGGGTAAATCCAGCTTCGGTCTCGGACTTGGGGGTCATGGCCTCTCCTTTAGACGAACATATCATTGACCGACATCAACGCGCCGATAACGGTGTAGATCAAGCTACCAACGCCAACCGATATGCCCAAGATAATGGCGGGTTCCAGCAGGACCAAGGCGCGGTCTAGCGCGATGCGGGTTTTTTCTTCAAAGACCTCGGCGGCTTGGGTCAGGCTGCGGGCCATATTGCCCGTCTCTTGCCCCACACGGATCAGGCTAGACAGCAAAGGCGGCACGCCCCGCGCCGCGTGCAAGGGTTGGGTGACATCTTGACCGGCCCGCAGGGCGTTTTCCATGGCTTCCAGCACACGGGCCAGATCGACGGCCAAAGTGCTGTGCCGGGTCAGGCGCAGCGCCTCTGCCAAGGGCAGGCCCGCTTCGGTCAGCATGGCGAGCGAGCGGGTCATCTCTGCCAGACGCGCTGTCAGGATCAGGGGGCCCAAGACAGGCACATAGGTGGCAACGGTTGTAATCGCCCGTTGCACCGCCGCCTGACGCACCAGCAGCGCCAGTGCCGCCAACACCCCCGCCACCCCCAGCCCAACGACACTGGCATGAACCGTCACCCAATCCGACAGATCAATCAAGCGCCGGATCGCGGCATCGGCCCCATCGACCCGTGGCACAGGCGGCAAAACCGCCCGCATCTGGGGCACCACCGCCAAAGCAATCAGCGCCATCGCAGCCAAAGCCACCAGCAGCAAAAAGGCCGGATAGACCAAGGCCGAACCCAGTTTGCGCTGCAAGGCCTGCGCTTTGGCGCGACCTGCGTGTAGGCGTTGCAGCACCATGGGCAGGGTGCCCGTCCCCTCGGCCAAAGCCACAAGTCGCAGATAGGCTTCGGGGAATACCGCACCTTGCCGTGCCATAGCATCGGCAAGGCTGGCCCCCGCCCGCAGTTCGGCTCTTATGGCCAGCATAACCGGCTGCAAGCGGCTTTGCGACGCTTCGCGCGCCAAAAGGTCGATCGCACGGCCAAGGGGGACGCCGGCACCGATCATCCACGACAGTTCTTGGGTGAAAAGCGTGATGTCATCTGCGGTGGGGGCCGTGCTGAACAGGCTAGCCATCTTGCACCACCCGCAACACCTCGGCCAAACTTGTGTCACCATCCAGAACGCGGCGCAGGCCATCGGCCATCAAGGGCACCATGCCCGCCTCTATCGCCACCTGATGCAGCGCCGCCGTCCCTGCTCCGGCCAAAAGCGCCACCCGCAGGGCTTCGGTCACGGGCATCACCTCGAATATCGCGCGGCGGCCATAATAGCCGGTGCGCCCGCAGTGATCGCAGCCCTGCGCGGTAAAATGATGGGCTGCGGTTGCAGGATCGTGGCCGCACAGGTGCTGCACAAAGGCGGGAAAGGGCAAGGGGCCCACCTCTTCGCGCCTGCAATGGCGGCACAGCAGGCGCACCAACCTTTGCCCAAGGCTAAGGCGCAGCGTTGCCGCAAGCAGATAAGGTTCCACCCCCATTTCGGCCAAACGCACCACCGCCCCCGCAGCCGAGTTCGTATGTAAGGTCGTCAGCACCAAATGCCCCGTCAGCGAGGCTTGCACCGTCACCTCTGCCGTTTCAGCATCGCGCACCTCGCCCACCAAAAGCACATCAGGGTCCGCCCGCATAAAGGCGCGCAGGCCCGCCGAAAAGGTCAGCCCGATCGCCGGATTGACCTGCACCTGCGAAATGCCCGGGATGTGGTATTCAACGGGGTCTTCGATCGAAATGATCTTGCGGCTGGGATCGTTCACTTGGGCCGTGGCTGCGGCCAAGGTCGTGGTCTTGCCGCTGCCGGTGGGGCCGGTGATCAAGATCAGCCCATGGGGATGCGACAGCGCGGCGCGCAGGGCGAACTCAGCCGCCGGTTGCAGGCCCAAGCCGGCAACGGTGGGCAGATTTTGCCGCCCCGCCAGAATGCGCAAGGCTGCCCCCTCGCCGTCAACCATGGGCAAGGTGGCCAGTCGCAGATCAAAGCTGCGGCCAGCAATGACGGCGCGGATCGGGCCATCTTGCGCCAAGCGGCGTTCGGCAATGTTCAATCCGGCAAGGATCTTCAGCCGCGCCACCACAGCACGGCCCGTGGCAGCAGGCACCACGGCCACAGGGCGCAGCATGCCATCGACCCTTTGGCGCACCGCCATCTCTGTAGGGCCGGGCTCAAAATGCAAATCAGTGGCGCGCGCCTCGACCGCTTGGGACAGCATCTGGTCCAAAAGGGCGATGACGGGCGCGTCAAGCGCGGAATCCTGGGGGTCTTCTTCGGTAAGATCGGCGCGGGGCAGGGGGGTGTTGGCACCCAGGCCCTCAAGCCGCGACAAAAGCGCGGGTTGCGACGCGACCATCAGCGCCAGATCCTGCCCCAAGGCCACCCGAAGGGCGGCAAGCGATGCTGTATCGGACGGATCGGCCAAGGCAATGCGCCAGCGCCCATCCACCCCAACCCCTAGTGGCAACATCAGGGCGCGGCGCAAAAAAGTGCGCGACAGGCCCTGCGGGATGTCAAGGGTGGCGGGCCAATCACCCTCGGCCATCAAGGACAGGCCGTGGGTTTGGGCGCGGTGCTGCGCCAAAGCCAAGGGATCTTGTGGTAGGGCCCCGCTGCCCGCTGTCATGGACCGCTCATCTGGGGCATCCGCGCGCGCAACTGGGCAGAGATCGTCGCCGCATCCTGCTGGTTGCGCACCACATGCGGCGTGATGAAGACAATCAACTCGGTGCGCGATTTATCCTCGCCCATATGGCTTGGCAGCAGGCCGAACAACGCCTTACGGTCGCTGGAGCCTTGGCTGGAAATCAACCCGCCCAAGGCGACGGTCTGGTTGTCATAAACGGCAACGCGGGTCGAAATTGACCTTTGCCGCAGCGTGGGGGTCAGCGTTGCCGCCACACTGCGCACCACGGCGGACAATTCCTGATCCACCTTGAGGTTCACAAGGTTGGTCTGGCTGACGCGGGCCGTGACTTTCAAGATCACACCGGCATCGTGATATTCCACCGAATTGACCACCGGCGCATCCGGCGCTTGGGTCGAGATGACCTGCTGGGTGACAATGGGCACCTGTTCAACCACCTTGATCTGCGCCTCTTCGTTTTCAAAGGCCGAGATAGAGGGGGCAGAGATGACCTTAACCTTGGTGACCTGTGCCAAGCTGTCGATGATCACCTTGGCATCCACGCCGTTGCCCAACACCAGATTAAACCCAGGGGCCGTTGGTGTGATGCCAGCTGTCAGGCCATTGGTGGCGATGAACTGCGCGTCATTGCTTTCGAGATAGGCCTGAACGCCCATCGCTGTCGCATCGTTGAGGGTGACTTCCACCAACAGCACATCAATCAACACCTGCACCGGCGGCCGATCAATTGCCGCCAAAAGCTGCAAGGCCTGCTGGCGGACCGGGGTCGCCCCGCGCATGATGATCGCGTTATTGCCATCGTCAGGGGTAAAGCGCGTATCCCCTCCGCCCGACACCGCCACAGCCGTCACCGACACATCGGCCATCTGTGGGGCGGCCATGTCGCCACCATTGCCCGCTAAATCGGGCGACGCGGCCCCCATGGTGGCTCCCCCTCCGTCGCCAAAGGTCGCCTGCAAGAGCACGCTTAGGTCAGACGCCTTGCCATATTGCACCTGATAGACCGTGATATCAGCCCCCGCAGCGCCCCCCGTCCTGTCCAACTGGCGTATCCACTGCAGGGCGTTTTGTAGATCGCCTTGATCATGCGCCTGCACCAAAAGCGCGTTTAAGCGTTGCAGAACCTGAATGCTCCAACCCGAGGCTTGCGGGTCATTCACGGCCACAGCAGCCAGATCGGCCGCCACCTGACTGGCAGGGGCGTTTTGCAAAAAAGCAATCCCGGCATTGGGCTTTGACAAAAGATCAACATCCATCGTTTGCACCATGCTTTGAATGGCGGCACGGTCAGCGGCAGAACCGCGCACCAAGAGCAGGTCATCATTTTCCGACGCCCGCAGTGCGCCTTCGGGCGCGGCAAAGCCGTCCAGAAGCGCAAGCATCCGATTGGCGCCCAAATGCCGCAGCGGTAAGGCGGTAAAGCCGTAGCCCTCAGCGGTCATGGCGCCGGTCATAGCCGATCCATCCAATGCCTTGATGCGAAAACCGCGCCCCTCGGCCACAAGGATCAGGCCATTGGCTTGCAAGGCGGTTTCAAAGATCATCAACAAATCAGCCCGCGCCACCGGGCCACCAGTGGCCATTGTGACGGTGCCCGTGGCCGAAGGGTCCAGCGTGTAGGGCACCTGCAGCACATCGCCCAACAGCGATTGCGCCGCGACATCCACCATGACAGCCTGCAGATTGACGGTGAACTCCTGCCCCACGGCCTGCACCCCCGGTTGCACCGGCGGGTTTGACCCGATGTCGTTGAAATAAACCACCTGGGTTGGCTGAGGCCCACCGCTGTAACCCGGCGTCCCCGCCCGCCCATTGCGCGCGCCCAAGTTCAGCCGCGCCAAAGCGTCGCGGTCGCCCGAAAGGCCTGCGCCAGAAGTCCCCCCGGGGCCCGGAACACAAGAAGACAGCGTTAACCAAAGCGCAACAGCGGACAATCCCGACAAAATGTTTCGTGCAACTGACATGGGCAATTAAGCCTTTCTGCGCGCCACAGGCTGACACCTTTTCGACTTGACCCAAACGCAAGGCAGGATACAAGACGATTCCCCTCGAAAATTGTTGAAAGTAGGGCGATCTGATAAAGAGCACCACGAAAAATTGCGTTTGATCTGAGGGCGGTGTAGAAAGTCGTGGGCCAACTCTATGGATCCGGATATCCAACGAGCCGCGTGGACACCGAATTTGATGGATTGACCTCTGGGTGTCGAATGATTGTGATGTGACCTATTCTGGTTTTTTCTCAGCAGACCGCCTCGAGTTATAGGCTTGCGTACGTCGCCAGCGCGAGGACCAAGGTATTGCGCGTCGCGCAAATGCGATCTTGCTTTTGAACGATTGGCAAAGCTGCGCCCGGATCGCAGAGTTTTTCTACCTAGACCACGATACCGAGCGAGGCTGTCACAAGACTTCCTGCAAGGCAGTTGGGTGCCCTTGCCTTGGATGGCTGGAGGGTTGGCCAGTCCCGCATGACGCCGGCACAAGCGACTGGGGTGTGCGCTTGGCTGTAAGAACGCCTTTGTCGCTCGAAGGTTGAGATCACTGCATATATCGCAGCCGAGTTTGGTTTGGACTACTCAAATTCTGATTGTATCAAGCTTCTGCCTCGGTTGAGTTTTGAGTGCCACAAACCCCAGCCGCTATTGCGGATTTCATCTGCGAAGAAGTCGGCTGCGTTCGTTGCGCGCCCTAGGAATGTTTGGGGACTGAGCGCCTGCAGATTAAGTCGTCTATTTCGCCGATGCCGCGCATCCGGAATATCAGAGCAAGCCCGCATTTGGCTGGGACATGGCGGCCAAAGCCTTCCGCCCAGCTGGCGGTGACTTACCGGCGCGAGAAATGATCGAAGATGCGTCGCAAAACAAAGCCCCGCGCCAGCGAAACGACGACGAAGGTAAGCCCGATGGCAAGATGTTCGCTAAGGTCGTTCTAAACCGCTCCGAGGGTCAGCAACGACAACTCGTTCTCAGAGGCGCGATCCGGGATCGGGCTGACGAAAGGCGGGCGAAACTCCAAGCTGCAAGCGGTTTTTGACAGCAAAGGCCGACCGATCCAAATGTATCTGAGCGCGGGTCAGACCAGCGATTTCACCGGAGCTGCTGGCGGCCATGCTGGCGGCCACAGTCTTGCTGGTGGATCGGGGCTATGATGCCGACTTTTTCCGTAACTCAATTTATAAAGTTATAACCCCGTACATCCCCTTCAAAAAGAACCGCAAGGTGCAGATCGAGCACAACACCGCCCTGTATAAGAGGCGTCACAAGATCGAGAACATGTTCGGGTGCGTGAAGGATTGGCGCACAATAGCCATGCGCTTTGTCAGGCATGCCGACATCTTCGTGTCCGCCTGCGCTCTGGCGGCGATCGTGTTGTTTTGGTGATGTGTCCTAAGCCTAGTTTCCGCCGACCCCGGCCATGAAATCGGTCACCCATCGGGCATAGGGCGCGCGGGCGTCTTCGCCTGCAGCGCAGTTGGCGATGGGGGTGGTCCAGAAATGGGTATGGTCGAAGGTTTCAGAGCAATGGCCTTGCAGACTTCGTCGGTTTGCTCACCCGAACCGTCGGTGCAGGCCGCGTGCACAGAGCCGAACCAGGCCGAAAGATCCGATTGCGGGTTGGAATTGAGGCTGCGGCCCATTCACTTTTAAGCACAGATCAGATGTCGCGCATCGGTGGCCATCATGGTGGTGTCAGACCAGCCCAGGGCCCCTTTTTGCGGCACGGTCGAAGCAACAGGGAATTCCGCGCCCTGCAAGAGATTGACCTGAGAGGGCCAGGAACTCGCGGCTACGATGCCTTCGTTCTTGAAATCATCGGTTCGGGTGGCCGCATCGCTTCAATAGCGCGAGACGCGTTTGCGCTGGCCGCGCGGCAGGTCAAGGGCTGGGGCATAATGCTGCGGGGTCAGGTGGTTGGGGTTGGTGATGCCCAGATCGGGGTTGTGCACCATCAGGTAAAAGGCTGCGCCGGCGATCTAGATCGCTCCGGCAAAGGCCTGCACATTCCCGACATTGCTTTGCCATCGGGCAGGTTGCGCTCTTTTGAAGATCACGCCCCAACTGGGGGGGGCCTTAGGCGGAAAGGGGCGGGGTGGCCATGGTAAGGGCCAATAGGCCAAGGCCCATAAGTTCCATGCTGGGCCTTGCATGCTGGCTGATCTGTGTACTTTACGCGAAACATGTGAATACCCGCCGGAGCGACAGGGCAGGCCAGCCCAGAGGCAAGGGAGTTTTCGGAAAAAAAAAGGGGTGCGCGGGTTGAGACGTTGAAAGTGCGGGGGTCACACCCCCGCACCCCGGTGGAGTACTTGACCCAAGATGACAGGTCAGGCCCGAGACATAGCCTGAAATAGGGCCGCGCTGTTGCGGGTGATCAGCGCTGCATAGGCGGCAAGCTTGTGTGGAGTGAAGTGGTGTTCCTCGGCCAACAGGTTAACGGTGCCCAGCACCTGCCCTTCGGGTGCAAAGATCGGCACGTTGATGCAAGATCCCAAGCCGAGAGAGGTGATCAGCGCATGGTCAAAGAAATAGCGCGCAAATTCGGGTGTTGTGTTGGCCACGAAGGTTTGCCGCGCGGTGATGCATTGATCATACCAACCGTCGCGCGTGATGGGTTTTGTGCCCGAGACAGGGTATTCAACCGGATGCGACGTATAGGCGCGGTGGGTCAATTGGCCCGGATCATCCATCACGGTGACAGTGAAAAGGCGGGTGCCAAAAGCCGCGCAATCGGCGTGAAGGGCGGCATAGGTTGCTTGAGCTTGGGATTTGGGGGGCAACATGGTGGGCCTGTCTGGGTGCGGGATCTCTTTTGCGCTGAGTGTGCCGCCAGACTTTGGCGGGGGCAAGAGGGCGGGCAAAACCGGATAGGGCCTGCCAAAGACGTGGTGAAAGGCCACGCCAAAACCCACCAGAAGAGCAGAACCGGCAAACACTGTCAGTGCCAGCCAAATCAGCGCAGCCTGCAGGCCCAAGGGGGCGGCAAGCACCGTCGCCAAAGCTACGGCGCCGCCCGGCGGATGCAAACATCGCGCCCAAGCCATGGCCGTCAGGCTGGCGAAGACCGCTAGGCCCATCGTGGCCATGGGCGGCAACCCCAACTGCAGCGTCATCAGCGCCAAGATGGCAGCTAGCGTGTTTCCCACCACAACCGACCAAGGCTGGGCCAAGGCGCTGGTGGGCACGGCATAGATCAGCACGGCCGAGGCGCCAAGCGGTGCCATCAACAAAGGATGCGCTAAAAGCCCAAGATCGGGCAGGCCCGCCAAGCAGCCAAGGCCCCATAGCAGCGTCTGGGTGACCATAAGCCCCGCCATCCCGCCAAAAGCTGCCCAAACCGCATCAACTGGAGCGATGGGCGGCACAGCTGGCCCGAAGGCGCGTAGGCTCAGGCGGGCCATGAGCAGAATCTGGTCATAACGGGGGCGCGCCGCCCCAGCGGCCGCTGTCCAAAATGGTCCATCCTTCGGCTGCGGTCGGGGCGGGAGGCGGGGTCATGCCTGGCTCCCAGACCATGAGCAGAACATGGTCGGGATCGCGCCGCCCCTCGCCCGCCTCGGCCATCACCTGCCAAATGACGCCAAAACCCTCTACCGCCAAGCCCTCGATGTAAAAGGGGATCTCTTCGGCATCCAGCATATCGGATGTGTCATCTTGCACCTGCCAGCCTTCCTCTCCCTCGGTGGCCCACAAAACCTGCCCCTCGATGCCGGGGTGGCGCATAGCCAACCGCTTAAGCGGGGCAAGAAAGGATTGAAGGGCTATGCTATCCATCATGATCAAGGTGATGGCGCATGGCGCGGGTCGTGGCAAGCGCGTTGACGACAGACCCCCGCCCCTCTTCCCTTTGCCCACATCCCTTCCCATATATGTCTGGCGTCAGGAGGTGCAGATGCAGTTTGTTTTGCTTTTGGTTGTCGGGGCCGCGGCGGGCTTTCTGGCCACAAGGATGATGAAGATCCAGACCGATGTCCCCACGACCATCGCCATAGGGGTGGGCGGTGCGGTGGTGGGAGGGCTGGTGATCCGCGGCTTGGCAGAACTTGCAGGCTGGATGGCAGGCTTTGTCGGCGCCGTTCTCGGCGCCTTGGTGCTGCTGTGGATATGGAAGACCTATATCGCGCGGCGCTAAAGCCTTCAGCCAAGCCGTTTCACCAAATCTTTCAAGCGAAAGCCCTTATCATCCGGCCCGTCCCACATAATCTGGCCTTGCCATGCGGCGAAGACCATCGCCGCACAATCGCGGTCACGCAGATGCATGTCGATCATGCCTTCCACCCGGTCTTTCCATGCCGCCGCCCGCGGGCGCAAATGCGGATGGCGCAGGCTGGCTGCCAAAAGGGCGGCCATGGGCAAGGTTTCGACAAGCTCGGTCAACGCCTTAAGCAAAGTGTGCGCAGCCTTGGCACCTGACGAATCCCCCCCCTCGGCCGCATCTTGGGCCGCAAGGGCCATCCTGTCCAATTCGTTCCAACCCCAATCCAGCGCCGCCGCCACCATCTTGGCCAAACCGCCATAACGCTGCACCAAAGAGGCCCCGGCAAGCCCAGTCGCCCGCGAGATGGAAGAAAACGCGACAGATTTCTCGCCCTCAGCCGCAATGCGCTGCAAAATCACAGCAAAAACGTCAGAATCGGGCAGCGTTCTTGGGCGGGACATAGGGCAACAGTAAACCCGCTGTCACAGACAGCAACCTGTAAAGCGGCTTTCATCTTGGCCCAAATACTCATCTTCTCTGCGGGGCGAGCCGGTTGGCCTTTGGCCAGGGGCGAGAGAAAAAACATGCGCTAAAAGCGCGCCTTTAGATCAAGGCTGCCAAAGGGGGGTGCGTTATCCCGCCTTGAACGGCGCCATGCCCGCGCGGGCCAGGGCATCGGCCCGCTCGTTTTCCGCGTGGCCCGCATGGCCCTTGATCCACATCCAGGTCACCGAATGGGCCGCGCGTGCGGCATCCAGCCTTTGCCACAGATCGACATTCTTCACCGGCGGCCCACCCGCCGTGCGCCAGCCTTTGCGCTTCCAATTGTCCATCCACTCCGTGATGCCATTTTTGACATAGGCCGAATCGGTGATCACCGTAATGGCCACGGGCTTGACCAGCGCCTCCAGCGCCGAGATGGCTGCCAAAAGCTCCATCCGGTTGTTGGTGGTCAAAGCCTCGCCGCCCTGCAAGCTGCGTTCTTTGACGACTTGGCCCCCTTCGCGGGCGATCATCAAGACGCCCCAGCCACCGGGGCCGGGATTGCCCGAACACGCACCGTCTGTATAGGCAAAAAGATCAGGCATAAGGCGGCTTTCTCTCAGGGATTGGCCGTCACATATAGATGCCGATGCCCAAAGTCACCATCACAACCGCCGTCAAGGGCAAGCGCAGCCGCAGCCACCATGGCGGGGCCAAGCCCGCCCGCCAAAAGTAAAAATCTAGGACCAAAAGCCCATAAAATCCCGGAATAAGCGCCCCAAGTGCCTGCGGCGTTGGCCCCACGGTGGTGAAAAAAGCCCAAAGTGCTGGCAGTACCGACACGCCGTAAGCCACCGAGGCCATCCGTCCCGCCGCATTGCCGGCAAAACCCCATAAGACCCCGGACATAAAGGCCAAAATGATGATGCCATAGCGCAGCATGATCACATCTTCGGCGCCGCGCAGAATGACTTGGTTGCCCGACAGGCCCACAGCGGCACAGACCAGAAAGGGGATAAGCCCACTAATGGCCAGATACAGCGCGGATTTTGGGATCATGCGGTCTCTCGCAACAGGCGGGGGACTTTGAACTCCACGTTTTCTTGCGCGGTTTCCACCAGTTCCACGGTCACATCATAGCGCGCGCGGACGGCGTTTATCACTTCGTTCACCAGTTCTTCGGGGGCCGAAGCGCCAGCGGTGACGCCCAAACGACCCATGCCTTCCAAAGCACGCCAGTCGATCTCGGCAGCGCGTTGGACCAATTGGGCATAGGCGCATCCCGCTGCCCGCCCCACTTCCACCAAGCGCAAAGAGTTCGACGAATTGGGCGCACCGATCACCAACAGGGCATCGATCTTTCCCGCCATGGCCTTGACTGCCGCCTGACGATTGGTTGTGGCGTAGCAGATGTCTTCCTTATGGGGGCCAAGGATGGCCGGAAAGCGCTGTTGCAGGGCAGCAACGATGCCTGCCGTGTCATCGACCGATAGGGTTGTTTGCGTGATATAGGCCAGTTTGCCGGGATCGCGCACCGAAAGATGCGCCACATCCTCTGCCGTTTCCACCAGCAAAACCTCGCCCTCGGGCAGCTGGCCCATGGTGCCCACGGTTTCCGGGTGGCCTGCGTGGCCGATCATCACCATTTGCAGGCCCGCTTCCGAATGGCGGGCGGCTTCGTTGTGCACCTTGGTGACCAAAGGGCAGGTGGCGTCGACCGCGATCATCTGGCGCGCCTCTGCTGCGGCTGGCACCGATTTGGGAACGCCATGGGCGGAAAAGATCACCGGCCGGTCAACGGGGCAATCGTCCAACTCTTCGACAAACACCGCGCCTTTGGCGCGCAGCCCGTCAACGACGAATTTATTATGGACGATCTCGTGGCGCACATAGACCGGCGCCCCCCATTTTTGCAGGGCCAGTTCGACAATCTTGATAGCGCGGTCAACGCCGGCGCAAAAGCCACGCGGGGCGGCAAGGTATAGGGTCAATGGGGTCATGGCGCACTCCTTGGCCAGACTTTAGCAAAGCTTGCTGTCAAAGCAAACTGCGACAAGGCCCCCCGAACCCAGCGGCAAACAAAAAAGGCCAATGCAGGCACCTGCAAAGGCCTTTTTGCCACACACAACCGCACTTCTGGCCTTAGTTGGCTTCAAGCGGGGCGTCGATCGGATCCATCTGCCGAGGGTCACGCGGCGGGCGGCCGATCACGTCACGCAGTTCGTCAAGCTCGATGAAGTTGTCGGCCTGACGGCGCAACTCGTCGGCGATCATCGGCGGCTGGCTGCGGATCGTCGAGACCACCGAAACCCGAACACCCTGACGCTGCAAGCTTTCGACCAGCGGCCGGAAGTCACCATCGCCCGAGAAGATGACCACATGGTCAACACGCGGTGCCAACTCCATCGCATCGACAGCCAATTCGATGTCCATATTGCCCTTTACCTTGCGGCGGCCTTGGCTGTCAGTGTATTCTTTGGCTGGCTTGGTCACCATGGAAAAGCCATTGTAATTCAGCCAGTCCACCAAGGGACGGATCGGAGAATATTCATCATTTTCAAGAAGGGCTGTGTAGTAGAAAGCGCGCAGCAATCGACCGCGGCGCATGAATTCCTGACGCAAGAGCTTGTAATCAATGTCAAATCCCAGCGCTTTTGCAGCCGCATAAAGATTGGAGCCGTCGATAAAAAGCGCAAGCCGTTCATCTTTGTAAAACATCGTGTATTCCTTTAATTCACAAAGCCGCCATAAACTAAGGCGCGACAAATGCAACCGTGGTATTAAACCACCTATTTGACCTAACAGGGGACCCGTGAGTCAACAAGTCAACCTATCCGTAAGTGTGAATAATGTGGCAGATAGTCAAACCTTTGCCCTAATCGCGTTGGGCAGTAATTTGCCCTCTAACTATAGTATGTCATTTAGTGTCTTGCGACAAGCCCTTCAATCGCTTGCAGACCTAGGTTTACCAGCCGTGCAAACCAGCCGCTTTTTCCAGACGCCCTGTTTCCCTGCCGGTGCAGGGCCTGACTATGTTAACGCCGCAGCCCGCCTGCAGACCAATCTCGCCGCCGCTGAGGTCTTGGCCCATTTGCACGCCGTCGAAGCGCAGTTTGGCCGCACCAGAACCACCCGCTGGGCTGGGCGCACGCTTGATCTTGATCTTTTGGCCATGGGGCACACCGTTCT
>CAXNKP010000010.1:0-16219 GCA_964202815.1 Stagnihabitans sp.
GCTCGCAGCAATGCGCAAGTGCCGCCGAAGAATTGCAGTCGCAGACGCTTGAACTCAACAGCGTTGTGTCTTCGCTTAGCAAATTGGTCGGGCTTGCCGGGCGCGGGATTGAAGGCTTTACCGCAGCGCAACCCGTTGCAACCGAAGCAGCAGCCGGCGGCAAAGGGAAATCCAAGGGCACATTCATCTGAACAAAGATGGATTCTGCGCATAGATTGGGAGCGGTGCCTGTGATGTCCTCTTTGCTCATGGCTTACGAAAAGGACTGTCAGACGTCGAGAAGGACAGCACCGGATCTTTCGGCTTGCCTGATGAAAGCCCATCGGCAGATAGGCCAAAACCCCGATCCGGTGTTCGCCAAAGTCAACGCCAAGATCATTGATCTGCTGGAGGCTGATGCGAACCTGGTAGAGCATGCCTATCATAACCGCCACCACGTCTGCGACGTTGTTTGTGCTGTTGTTTTGTTTCTAAAGCAGACGGACCTAAACCCAGATGCACCCGCAAGAGTGGTGGAGTGCATGATCACGGCGGCCTTGGGGCATGATCTGCACCACGATGGGCTAGGAACCATGTCGGCACTGGATGTGGAGCGCCGGTCAGCGAAGGCCGTTCTGGCGATTGGGCAAGAGGAAGACTTGCCCGCCGCTGACTTGGCTTTGATCGAAGGTTTGATTTTGGCAACTTATCCACCCGTCCAGCGTGCTTTACGCCAGACGCTTGGTATTGACCCAGGTCCTGGCGCGAACGACGTGCTTGCCCTGATGTTCGGTGAGGCTGATGTTTTGGCCAGTCTGACACCGACATTTGGAAAAGTGCTGTCGATCGCGCTCAGCGCGGAATGGCGGAAGGCAGGACTGTTGGTGCCGTCTATGCCCGACGAAGATGCCGGGCGCGCGCTGTTTTTGAGTGCATATCGGCGAGTGACACCGACAGCCCAACGGCTTGGCGTGGATGTCATGGTTTCGGATCAACTGCAGAATTTGCAAAGGAAAGTATCGTGAGCGTCGTCATGCTGTCTAATGCTGCACAAATTCGGTCAGTGCTGCAGTCGCTGGCGCTTGAAATCGCTTTGGTCGAGCCGGGGACGGCGGGCGGTCTTGCTGAAATCGAACAATTGTTCGATGCCCTGATCAACTTGCTGCCCCCCGGAAGCGCAAACGAATTCGCAGCGATGGTTGAGGCGGGTCACAAGATCATTGCCGGTCTGCTGGACAGCAATAAGGCCTGGGATCAAAAGACGATCGAAGAGTTCGGCTTCTGGTTCGCCTCGGTCGATCAGGCGGCGCAGGATCTTGTTCTGATCGAAGCCAATCTTGAACGCGACCCGCCCCCGACGACGCCCGGCACGGAACATGCCACCGCAGAGGCCAACGAGGTGCCGCTTGTTCTTGCGGTGCAATCTGATCGCGAATTGCTGGCCGAGTTCTGCAACGAGGGTCGCGACCTGTTGCTTGACATCGAAAACGGGGTTCTGGTTCTAGAAGACGATCCGACCCAGCGTGATACGCTGAACTCGGTGTTTCGCGCGTTTCACACTTTCAAGGGCGGTGCTGGCTTTCTGGGCCTGGTTCCGATCAAGAACCTCGCCCATGAACTGGAATCCTTGCTGGATGCGATCCGGCAAAACAAAATCGCCATCAGCCGTCCAGTGATTGACCTTATTCTGGAAGGCGGTGATCGACTGCGCCAATTTGTGGACGTCATCACCCGCGAATTGGACACCCCCACAAACCAAGCACTAGTCGTGCCAACATCGCGCCTGATCGCGCGCGTGGTGGCGTGTTTGGCCGGGGAAAAGTTTGAACAACCCGATCCGACTCAGACCGAGCAGATGCCCCAAGAAACAGCGCCAGAGCCAATCCTGTCGCCCGTTCTGCCAAGCCCCGTTCTGTCAGACCCCGTTCTGACACGTGCAGAGCCCATCCTTCAACCGGTCGTGGCACCAGCCTTCCAAGCGCCCGAGCGCGTCAACCCCGTGGTACAGCCCAAAAGCCCCTTGCCTGCCCCGGCCACACGTTCTGGTGCGGAAAGTCCAGAGGCCGCCGCCGCGATCCGGATCACAATTGAGAAACTCGACACTCTCGTTGATCTGGTGGCCGAACTGGTCATTGCGCAGGCTATGGTTGTGCAAAACCCCGAACTGTCCGAACTGGGGGATCACAACCTGTCGCGCGACATTTTGGTCTTGCAACGCATCACCAAAGACCTTCAGCACAATGCCATGTCGCTGCGTATGGTTCCGATCCGTGGTGCCTTTCAAAAGATCACCCGCTTGGTCCGTGACTTGGCCGCCGCCCAAGACAAACAGATACAATTGCTGATCCAGGGCGAAGAGACCGAAATAGACCGCAATATTGTGGGAGAATTAAGCGATCCCTTGATCCACATGGTGCGCAATTCTTGCGATCACGGCATCGAAACCCCGCAAGAGCGAATTGCGGCGGGTAAGCCTGCGATGGGAACCATTCGACTGTCGGCCCTTCATCAAGGGGGCGGAATCGTTGTGAAGATTTCGGACGATGGCAAAGGATTGGACCCAGAGCGCATTTATAAAAAAGCCGTGGAGCGCGGCATGGTTGAAGTCGGCGTCCAACTGAGCAAGGAAGAGATCTTTGATTTCATCTTCGCGCCGGGCTTTTCGACGGCTGCGGTTGTCACCGATCTATCGGGGCGCGGCGTTGGGATGGATGTGGTGCGCGGCAATATCTCTAAGCTGCGCGGCCGGATCGAGGTCAGTTCCGAAGTGGGGGTAGGAACAACCTTCACCATCTTCTTACCACTGACTTTGGCGATCATTGATGGCATGGTGGTTGGTGTAGGTGACAACCGTTACGTCATCCCGACATTGGCGGTGCGTGAATCTTTCCGGCCGACGCCGGATATGATTTCAGTGGTATTTGATCACGGAAAACTGGTGCGCAAACGCAATCAACTGATCCCACTTATTCATCTGGGCGAAATGCTGGGGATTCCCTACCGCCATCCTGACGCGGCAGACGGTATTGTGATCTTGGTCGAATCTGGCACGATCCAACGCTGCATTGTGGTGGATTCGCTGATTGGCAAAAGCGAGATCGTGATTAAGGATCTTGGGTCCGTTTTCGAAGGACAGTCGGCAATGTCGGGGGCCGCCATCATGGGCGATGGCCGTGTCGCGCTTATTCTCGATGTGGATGCCATCGTAAGCCAGTCGCAATCAGGTTACAGAAGCGCAAATACCGTTCACCGGAAAGATGCCGGCGGAACGCTTCCCGTCGCTTGATATGTCCCTGGATATGATTTCGGACGCAACCTACAAGCAAATTGTGGGGATCGTCTATCGCAACAGCCGCATCAATCTTGGTGCAGAGCGGCACAACCTTGTCATCGGGCGTCTGGCGAAGCGTTGCCGGGAATTGAACCTGCAAAGCTTCGAAAACTATTGCCAATTGCTGAACTCTGGCAACGGCAAGACAGAACTGACCAACCTGATCGACTTGATTTCCACCAACCATACCCATTTTTTCCGCGAAGAGCACCATTTCGATTTTGTGATGAACACCATCCTTCCGGAATTCAGGGCCAATCCACGCAACAGTGTCGAAACCTTCCGGTGCTGGTCAGCTGCAGCATCTTCCGGCGAAGAGGCGTATTCCCTTGCTATCACGCTGGACGAATACGCGCGCCGCTATGGTCGGTTGTCTTGGCGCATGCAGGCCACCGATATTTCCTCGCGCGTCATCGAGGATGCCAAAGATGGCATATATGACACCAACAAGCTAAGGCTTCCCAGCCCCACTCTGCATGACATCTATTTCCAAAAAGGAATTGGCGAGTCTGAGGGGTTGAGCCGGGTTCGCGATGCCCAAAAAGAGAAGATTTCTTTTTACCAGGCCAATCTCTTTCAGGAAATCCTTCCCTTCAAAGGCGAAATGCATCTGATCTTCTGCCGGAATGTGATGATATACTTTGACACTGCGTCCCAGCAGGTGCTCGTTCACAAACTCATCAGCCATCTTCTGCCCGGCGGCTATCTGATTTTTGGAACGTCAGAAAGCCTAATGGGGATAAATCACACTCTGCGTTCGCTGGGGCGCAGCATCTACAGGCGGGAAAAGTAGCATGGCAGACAAGATTAAGGTCTTCATCATCGACGACTCGGCCCTCGTCCGTCGCGCTATTTCAGACGCGTTGCAAAAGGATCCCGCCTTCGAAGTGGTCGGTGTGGCCCATGACCCGCTGATTGCGATGGAAAAGTTGCCCAAACTTAACCCCGACGTGATAACGCTGGACATGGAAATGCCCCGCATGGACGGCCTGACCTATCTCAAGCAATTGAAACGAGAGGGTTCGACCATTCCCGTCGTGATCATCAGTTCACTCACCCAACAAGGCTCCCAATTGGCCGTCCAAGCGATGGAGGCAGGCGCTGCCGACGTGTTGGCCAAGCCCAACGGCAGTATGGACATCGGCAATCTGTCGGCAAAACTGGCCTACCATTTGAAAGCCGCAGCTCTAAGCCGATAGAAAACCGTCCGCCGTCCGCCGGAAGCTGAAATGCCAGTCCCCGCCCCCGTGATCGGCATCAAGGCACCGCCAGCCAGCCCAAGATCCAGCGACCGGCGGGTTATTGTTATGGGCGCATCAACCGGCGGTGTAGAGGCGCTGCGCTATGTGCTGCCGCGCCTGTCGGCAGGACTGCCGCCTATCCTTGTGGTGCAGCATATCCCGGCAGTTTTCTCGGGTGCCGTGGCGCAGCGGATCAACGATCTGGCCCCTTACACAGTCCGCGAGGCCGTTGACGGCGAAAGGTTAAGCCACGGCCTTTGCCTGATAGCGCCCGGCGATTTTCATTTGTCCATCCTGCAACGCCCCGAAGGCTACGTCACACGCCTGACCCAGACACCGCCCATCAATTTCTGCCGCCCGGCTGTGGATGTTCTGTTCCGGTCGGCGGCAACGGCGGCAGGCGCAGGATGCCTGGCAGTGCTGCTCACCGGAATGGGCAGCGACGGGGCGGTGGGGATGCAGGCAGTAAAACGGGCGGGCGGCATAACGCTGGCCGAGCATGAAGACACCTGCGTGGTCTACGGCATGCCACGCGCGGCGGTGGCGTTGGGTGCCGTTGATTTTTCGATACCCCTCGATCAGATGCCGGCCGCTATCTCAAGAAACCTCGCAAGGCTTTCCTTCTAAAGTGCAAAGCAGAATTGGAAAATCGCTATGAGCAATATTGAAGCGCTAAAGATACTGACAAGCGATGTAGCCGCTGTCGACTTTGACAGATTGAGCGCGGCGTCTGCAGACGAACCTGACTTATCTTCGTCACATATTCTTGTGGTCGATGACAGCAGCCTCATGCGGATGGGGCTGACGCGGTCGCTCAAAAGTTTGGGTTTTGAGAGTGTCACAGGCGCATCTAATGGCAAAGATGCGCTGGAAAAGATCCGTAACGGGAATTTCGATCTTATTTTGCTTGATATTGAAATGCCCGAAATGACCGGACTGCAGGTTCTAGAAGTGCTGAAGAATGACCAGATGACAGAGGTTCCTGTCATTGTGATTTCAGGTGGATCAGATGCTGAAGATGCAATCCGGTGTATAGAGATGGGAGCGGAAGACTATCTTCCCAAATCGTTCAATCCCGTTTTGCTGCGCGCTCGGGTGACAAACTCTTTGCATAAAAAGCGCCTGCGCGATCATGACAAGATCATGCTGGAGACAATCCGCCAGCAACATGCCATCGTTTCGCGCGAAAAAGAGGTCAGCGAAAACCTTTTGCTAAATATCCTGCCTCGTGAAATTTCTACACGGCTGAAATCGGGCGAAGAACTGATTGCCGACGCCCATGCCGAAGTGACAATCCTGTTTGCCGACCTATCAGGTTTTACCGCCCTGTCCCGCACCATGACGGCCAGCCGTCTTGTTGAAATACTGAACTCGATCTTCTGTGAATTTGATCGGATCATGCAGCGTTTTGGGGTTGAAAAAATCAAGACCATTGGCGACTGCTATATGGTGGTTTCCGGACTACCCCTCGCGCGCCCAGACCATGCACCAATTTTGGTAACGGTTGGATTTGAGATGGTCAAGGCGCTAGCCTTGGTGAATGATCTCTATGGGACCGATTTAAAGATGCGCATAGGACTGAATACCGGAAATGTGGTGGCAGGGGTCATCGGATTGCGTAAGTTCACCTATGATCTCTGGGGGGACGCGGTAAATGTGGCAAGCCGCATGGAGTCAACCGGCGCGGTTGGGCGTGTGCACATATCCGAATTTACCGCAAAATTACTGCCAGACGAATATGAACTGGAACACCGAGGCGTGGTGGATGTCAAGGGGGTAGGCCAGATGTCAACCTATTTTGTAAACGCTGGACCAAACGCAACGTAACTGTTACACGAATCGGCATATCTGGGCGGCAGTGCTGGTAGACGCCGACCATCTTAAAACGGGCAAATCTTTGAATTACCTGTCAAACATCAAATCGCTCTCGCGGGCGGTGGCCTTTGCTCTGATATCCGGCACCAAGGAAATCAGTGACACTTTGTCTATGGCCGCTCTGCTTTTCTCGGGCGGGTTGGCACATGGTTATCCAATTGCCGCTATGTTGTTTTTGTGTGGAACGATCATTATTCGCGCCTCCGTGGGTCTTCTCAGCACGATGCCCCATGCTGTTGGCAGCCCTGATCACAAGACGGGCATGTCAATTATCGCCGGTTTGCTGGGTGGGGTTGTTGTCGTAGCCGCAAATCCAGAAGCAGGTGTTGCGACGGCGTTGGCGATATGTGGCGCAACCAGTTTGCTGACGGGTTTATTATTTACGCTCGTCGGGACATTCCGCCTAGCGCATTTCGCCCGATTCTTACCATACCCGGTGTTGGGTGGGTTCTTGGCTGGCTCCGGCTGGCTGCTGACGCGCGGGGGCTTCTTGATGGCCTTGCGGGCAGAGCATGACAAAGATATTACTGATGTTTCGCACCTCTACGATTTATTAACGGATCCGTACAGAATATCAATCGTTTTGCCTGCATTATTCCTTAGCATCTTAATGCTATTCGTTGTCAGAAAGCAAGTCAGCGCTGCACCATTCGTTATTATCGGCTGTATTTGCATTTTTTATATAACAATTCAAATTTCTGGAATTGGCATTGATAATGCGCAAAATTATGGCTGGCTTCTGACGCCTCTTGAGGATCGCCTTAGCATTCAGGCAAACTTATCAATATTTGGTCTGATAGATTGGATTTTTGTTCTAAAGGCGTTACCTTTGATGTTTTTTGCAGCAGCGCTGAGCACTGTAAGCATGTTGCTGAACATAAGCAGTCTTTCTCTCAGGCTGCGTGCAGATTTGAATGTAGACCGCGAAATGGTCACAGCCGGTCTGACCAACATTCTGATCGGCAGCTTCGGTGGCATGGCCGCTTATGTCAGCGTAAGCTCAACATCTTTGGCTTACAGGCTTGGTGTAGAACGCAAAGTCGCAGCTCTTTCCGCCATCGCTTTGTTATTATTGGCAGTGGTTTTCGCTGGCCCGATGACATCTGCCGCGCCAGTTTTTTTGACATCAGGTATGGTGCTTTATGCAGGTTTAGACTTTCTGCTTGAATGGCTTGTTTTAAGTAAGCGACGACTCCCGTTCTTGGATTGGACGCTTATTTTAGCGATATTTGCTGTTATTGTTATTTTTGGCATATTGCCGGGCATCGTGGTCGGCATTCTGCTTTCCGTGGTTCTGTTCGTTGTCAATTACGCACGAATTCCAGTGATCCGAACCGCTGGAAATATCAGGGATTGGCGTAGTCATGTTGATCGTTCACCTGAGGAAAGTGCAAGTCTGGGAAAGTTGGGCGGGGCTTGTGAAATCATCAGTTTGCAAGGATATCTTTTCTTCGCGACAGCCGAAACGATCGTCGATCATGTGCGAAAACGGTTGAAGACTGAACAGGCAGGACCGCTAAAATTTCTTGTCTTGGATTTCAGTCATGTCGGCGGTTGTGATTTGGCGGCAATCGTTGCCTTTGCCAACATCAAAAATATTGCATCAAAGAACAGCTTTGTTCTGTTATTTTCAGGCATGTCGCGTGAAGTGCGGACCTTATTCGATCGGTCGGGGCTGGTCTTTGTTCATCCTGAAATTGTTTCAGATTTTTCAGACGTGGATCACGCCATCGAGTTTTGTGAAGAGACCATTTTGGCAGATGGCACATTTGAGAGTAATGGCACAGGTGTTGATGCGATGACATTCCTGTCGCTAAAAATCGGCCACCACCCTGACTTGTCCGCCGTTGTTGACAAGTTCCGCACTGTTTATCTGAAACGTGGGGATTACCTGATCCGTAAAGGTGAAGCGGCTGATGATGTGTTCATTGTCTTGACGGGTCGCGTGCATGTTCAAATTGATCTCCCAAACGGACGAACACTTCGGTTGCGCACAATGACACCGGGTGCAATCGTAGGCGACATTGCCCTGTATACGGGCCAACGCAGGACGGCGGATGTTGTCATTGAGGAAGACACAACTGTATTGTGTCTTTCGGCGGCGAGTCTTGCTGAAATTGAGAGTTCATACGGGAATTTGGCGGCTGCAATCCATAGAATTTTTGCACAAACTTTGGCCGAAAAGCTGGTTCTGGCAAATAACACGATCCGCCTAGCGCAGCGGTAGCGGCTAAGCGCCCAGATACTGGGGCCTTGATCACCACGCAAACTGGGAACAAGCCAATTGAACGGGCCGTTGGTATTCAACCCCAACGGATCTGTCCCTACAAAATCATTGCCAAACGGAGCCTGTCACGGCGTAGCGGTTAAAACGGCGCCTTCCCAATTGAGATCGCAATTGGGTCAATAACCGCACGGCCGGTCACAGATTGGCGCGGCATGGCAGTTTTTCTGACACAGGGGCGCGTGGCCATCATGTTAGAAAAAGCTTTGCGGGTCGATGTCGATGGCAAGGCGCAGATGGGTGGGCTGTTTGAGTTGGCCCACCCATTCCGCCAGGGCTGCTTGCAGGGGTGCCGATTTGTCGGCTTTGACCAGTAAGCGCACCCGATGCCGTCCGCGCACACGCGCTATGGGGGCCGGCGCCGGGCCATAGACCGTTGCCCCGATCCGACGCAAAGGGCCATCGCGGCGGGCGAGTTCAGCACCAAAATCAAAGACTTGGGTTACATCAGGCGACGACAGGATGATCCCCGCCATTCGTCCGTAGGGCGGCACACCCGCCGCGCGCCGCTCCTGTGCTTGGGCTGCCCAGAAAGCCTCTTCGTCACCGCCCAAGATGGCCGTGATCACCGGATGGTCGGGTTGATAGGTCTGCAACAAGGCTGTCCCGCGCAGCTCTGCCCGGCCAGCGCGGCCTGCGACTTGGCGGATCAGTTGAAAAGTCCGCTCGGCAGCGCGCAGGTCTGATCCTTGCAGGCCGAGATCGGCGTCAATCACCCCAACCAGTGTGAGCAGCGGGAAGTTGTGGCCCTTGGCGACGATCTGGGTGCCGATGATGATGTCGGCAGCCCCTTTGGCGATGTGCTGGATTTCCTCTTTCAGCGCGCGGGCCGAGGTGAACAGGTCTGACGACAGCACCGCAAGGCGTGCCTCGGGAAAGCGGGCCACCACCTCTTCGGCCAAACGCTCTACCCCTGGGCCCACGGGGGCCATGCGGCCAGCAACGTTGCAGGCCGGGCAAGCCACCGGAATGGGTTTGGTCGCCCCGCATTGGTGGCAGACCAACCGCTTGAGAAACCGGTGTTCCACCATGCGCGCATCACAATCGTCACAGCCGATCTGGTACCCGCAGGCACGGCACAGCGTGACCGGCGCAAAACCGCGGCGGTTCAGGAACAACAGGCTTTGTTCGCCTTTGGCGATCCGGCTTTCCACCGCTTGCGCCAAGGGTTCCGATATCCAGCGATCGGCGGGCAGCTTTTGAGCACGCATATCAATCGTGTGCATCGCGGGCAGTTCTGCCGCCCCAAAGCGCGCGCCCAGATCAAGCCGCGCATATTTGCCCGCCTTGGCATTGGCCCAGCTTTCCAGACTGGGCGTGGCCGAAGAGAGAACCACGTGACACCCCACAATCGAAGCCCGCAGCACCGCCATGTCACGGGCGTGATACAGCACGCCCTCCTCTTGCTTATAAGAGGTGTCATGCTCTTCATCGACAACGATCAGGCCCAGATCGCGAAAGGGTAAGAACAGGGCCGAGCGCGCGCCCACCACCAGCCCCACCCCGCCCTCTGCCGCCATGCGCCACAGGCGGCGGCGTTCGGTGGCGGTGATGCCCGAATGCCATTCGGCCGGTTTGGCACCAAAGCGCGCCTCAACACGTGCCAGAAAATCGCCGGTCAGCGAGATTTCTGGCAAAAGCACCAGGGCTTGGCGGCCTTGGCACAAGGTGGCGGCCACGGCTTCCAGATAAACCTCGGTCTTGCCCGAACCCGTCACGCCCTTCAAAAGCGTTGTGCCATAACCGCCCTGCCCCACCGAGGCCTGCAATGCGGCCCCCGCCGTGATCTGGTCGCCAGCCAGACGGGCGGGGCGGTTGGGGTCCATCAGCGGATAGGGCAGGTCTTTTGGCGCGTCTTCTTCCAGCAAGACCCCGGCTTTGACCAAGCCTTTGATGACCGAGGTACTGACATCTGCCGCCTCAGCCAGTTCTGAAAGGATAACAGGCGCTTGGCCCTGCAAGCGCAAGACTTCAACCACCTTATGGCGGGCCTCGGTGAGCCGGTTGGGCACGGCGGTGCTGGCCAGGCGGTAGATGCGGCGCGTGGCCGGGGGCAGGCCTAAGCCCGGGGCGCGGGTGGCCAGACGCAGCATGGCGGCCAAAGGGGTGAGGGTATAATCGGCAGCTCGTGTCAGAAAGGCCCGCATCTCGGCCCGCATCGGCGCGGCGTCCAGCAGCGGGCCAGCTTGGCGCAGCTTGTCAAGGTCAAAGCTGCCCGCTCCGCTGCCCCAAACCACGCCCAAAACCCGGCGCGGCCCAAGCGGGACTTGCAGAAAATCGCCATCGCCGCATCCGCCTTCGGGGGCCAGATAGTCAAGCACACGGCCGATGGGCTCGCAGGTAAGGACCGCGATCCGCTCTCTCGCTGCATAGACCCGCTCTGTCACACTTGCCCCCTGACGCACAGACATGGCCTATCCGCCCGTTCTGTGTCGTGCAAGTGCCGCGCCCAAGGCGGGGGGCCAGCCACCCGCACTCCCCCGGATCCTCCGGAGTATTTCCACCGCGCTGAAGGGGAAAACGGATGGTAGGGGGCGACAGGGGCTGCGATCGGTTGTAGTTGGGGGCTAGCACAGGCAGGCGAGAGCGATAAGATGATGGATCCAGACACCCGTGACCGGATTTTGGCCGAGCCAGAGGCCTTGCTGGATGACCCCGTTGTCATGCAGGCGCTGATCGGTGCGCACGAACGGACGCTGGGTGGCAATATCGTTGACCTGCGCGGCCTAGCGATGGAGCGGCTGGAGCAGCGACTGGACCGGTTGGAGGACACCCACCGCAGCGTGATTTCAGCCGCTTACGAGAATTTGGCTGGCAGCAATCAGGTCAACCGCGCCATTTTGCAAATGCTGGAGCCTGGGGATTTCGCAAGTTTTCTGACTGCCCTAAACGGCCCCGTCGCCGGAACTTTGCGCGTTGATCACCTGCGCCTTGTCTTGGAAACGCACGTCGAGCGAGAGACAGGGTTGGGGCAACTTTCCAACGCGGTGCAGATCGTACCGGCGGGGTTTGTGGCCGATTATCTGACCTTGGGGCGCGGCAGGCCGACCAAGCCCGTTGTTTTGCGGCAAGTGCCGCCAGACTTGGCCGCGATCTACGGCGCGGCACAGGCCCAGGTGGGTTCCGAGGCGCTGCTGGCATTAGACCTTGGGCCAGGCCGCCTGCCTGCCTTGCTGGCCATGGGGGCCGTCGACACAAATCAGTTCAAACCGGCCCATGGCACGGACTTACTGCAGTTTTTTGCCGGCGTTTTTGAACGGTTGATGCGCAAATGGCTGAACTGACGGGTTTTTCAGCCGCTCAAGCGGATGCGTTGTCGCGGTGGTTGGCGCAATTGAGGGCACTGGATGGGGCCTCTGACAAAACCATTCAGGCCTATGGCAGCGATCTGCGCGGGTTTTTGGCCTTTTTATCGCAACACCACGGGGAGGGCGAGGGGTTGGGCGCGCTGAACGCGCTGACCCATACCGACCTGCGCGCCTGGATGGCGGCAGAGCGGGGGCGGGGGCTGTCGGCGCGGTCTTTGGCGCGGTCCTTGTCGGCGGTGAAGAGTTTTCTGGGCTGGCTTTCGCAGCAGCACGGGTTTGATGCCACCATCGTTCTGTCAGCCCGCAGCCCGAAGTTCCACCGCAAATTGCCCCGCCCCTTGACAGTCGAAGGCGCGCAAAACGTTTTATCCGATATCGGGTCTTTCGCTGCCCAAGATTGGATCGGGGCGCGGGATACGGCGGTGGTGACCCTGCTGTACGGCTGCGGCCTGCGCATTTCAGAGGCTTTGGGCCTGACAGGTTCGGCACATCCCCTGCCCGAGGTGCTGCGCATTCGCGGCAAGGGGGATAAGGACCGGTTGGTGCCCGTTCTGCCCGTGGCGCGGGCGGCGGTGGAGGGCTACTTGCGACTATGCCCCTATCCGGTGGAAAAAGACGCGCCGCTGTTTCGCGGCGCGCGCGGCGGGGCGCTCAACCCGCGTCTGATCGCCAAGGCGATGGAAGAGACCCGCCTGAGGTTGGGCCTGCCCGCCACAGCCACCCCGCATGCGCTTCGCCATTCCTTTGCCACCCATCTTCTGTCAGCGGGCGGAGATCTGCGGGCCATTCAAGACTTGCTGGGCCATGCCTCTTTATCGACCACGCAAGCCTATACCGCCGTCGATGTCGCCCGCCTGATGGAGGTTTACGAACAATCCCATCCCAGGGCCAACCGGCAGGGCTAAGGTGCTGCCCCGATTCATGGGTGCCGCAAAATTCCACCCCCCGCTTGCAAGCGCGCGTCTTTTCAGCCATCAAGCCTCTATGGATATGCGTATCAAAGCCCTGATGGTTCACCTTTTGACCGCGACAGGATCTGTTCTGTCGATGCTGGCCATGCTCGCCGCGGTGGAGGGCAAGTGGAGCATGATGTTCTTGTGGCTGGTTGTGGCATTGATCGTCGATGGCATCGACGGACCCTTGGCGCGGCGCTATGACACTGTGAACAACTGGCCGATTTATGACGGGGTCTTGATGGACCTGATCGTTGATTATCTCACCTATGTCTTTATTCCCGCCTATGCCTTGTACACCAAGGGCATGTTGCAGGGCTGGACGGGGTTGGCTGCGATTATGGTGATCGTCTACGGGTCAGTGATCTATTTTTCGGACACGCGGATGAAGACGAAAGACAAAAGCTTTGCCGGGTTTCCAGCCTGTTGGAACATGGTTATCCTTGTCTTGTTTGCCATCGACCCGCCCCGGATCGTGGTGCTGGTGACGGTGATCGCCCTGTCGTTGGCGATGTTCTTGAACCTGAAATTCGTCCACCCGACCCGCACGCCGCGTTGGCACAGGTTGAACCTTGGCATGGCGATTGTCTGGCTTGCCTGTGCGGCCAACGCGGCATGGCTGGATTTCAACGAGGGGATGATCACCCATTGGGGGCTGATCTTGTCCTCGCTTTACCTGACATTCGCCGGTATGGCGCAGCAGATTTTTCCAGCGAGCGCTGAAGACAGTTTGTCGTAAGGCGCTGCGCTTGGGGCTGGGCGCGGGGGGGGCATCGGGGCCCTCAGGTTCCGCGCGGCTTGGCGCGCAGGGTCGGTTCGGCTTGGATCGGGTCTTCGGGCCAAGGGTGGCGCGGGTATTGCCCGCGCATGTCTTTGCGGACATCAGCATAAGACGAGCGCCAAAAGCCCGGAATATCCATTGTCACCTGCAACGGCTTTTGCCCCGGCGAGAGCAGCGTCACCCTTAGGGGCAAGCGCCTTTGGCCCACCACGGGATGCACCGTTACACCGAACATCTCCTGCAGGCGCAGGTCGATTGCCGGAGAATCACCATCGTAATCGATCGGCACTTTGCGGCCCAGAGGGGTCTCAAAAGCAGCGGGGGCGAGCCTGTCCATCTCGGCCTGTTGCTCCCATGACAGCAGGGCTTTGAGCGGCTCTGTCAGGTCAAGCGATTTCAGGTCAGACTCCGTCCTGATGTGGGTCAGATGGGGTAAAAGCCAGCCGCCGTCGACCAGAAGGGCGCTGTCACTGACCTCTGGCCAGCCCGGCCCACGGGCCAGCGCCATGCGGGCGCGCAGACGGCGGGCGGGGGCGGTCCATGGCAGGCCAAGGGCGCGCAAGCCGTCAAAGGCGGCTTGCGCGATGGCCTCGGGCGGCGCATCCCAGGGGCGTTCGTCGAGCACCAGAGCCCCCAAGGCTTGCTGCCGCCGCGCCAAGATGCGCCCCTCGCGGCGCGACCAGTCGCAGACCTCGCGCCACTGCAGGCGATCACCATACAGGCTGCGCAGGTCGGCTTCGGTCAGGGCCACCGCTTGGCGGATCTTGGCCTCGCGCGGGTCACCGTCAAGATCGGTGGCCACAAGGAGCCGCGCCCCGCAAAGGGGGGTGCCCGCTTCCATCACAGCGCCTTTACCGCCCGACAGGACCCAACGCGGCGCATCGCCCTTGCGGCGCAGGCCGATGCGGTCGGGATAGGAGAGGGCTGCCATTTGACCAAGGCTGAGGGTTTGGGTTTGGGCTTGGGCTTGGGTTTGGGTTTGGGTTTGGTCTGGTGCCGTGCGGTGCCCTGCTTGGGCAGACAGGGCGCGGGTCAGGCGTTTGGTTTCGGTGCGGATACGCGCCAAGGTGGGATGGCTTACGGGCCAAGGGTGATCAGCCTCGTAACCGCGCAGGTCGGTTATGGCTTTGATGCGCAGCGAAAGATCGGGCGGGGCGCCGCGCAAGGGGTCGCGCTCTTCCAAGAGGGCGGCGAGAGGGGCGGCGTTTGGCCCTGCAATCAGCAGCATATGGGCCAAACGGGGGTGGAGGGGAAGGGCCGCCAAGCTTCGGCCATGGGGGGTGATACGGCCATGATCCAGCGCGCCCAAGTCTTCCAACAGCGCGCGGGCTTCGGCCAAGGGGGCTGCGGGCGGCTGTGTGAGGAAGGGCAGATCGGCCCCGCCCCAAAGCGCCAGTTCCAAGGCAAGGCCTGTAAGATCAGCGGCTTCTATCTCGGCAGGGGGGTGGGCGGCCAAAGCCCCCTCTTCGCCCTTGGTCCAGAGCCTGTAGCAGACGCCGGGGGCCACGCGGCCAGCGCGGCCACGGCGCTGCTCGGCCTCGGCTTTGGTGACGCGTTCGGTCACAAGGCGCGACATGCCAGAGGCAGGGTCAAACCGCGCCCGCCGCGCTTTGCCGCCATCGACGACGATGCGGATATCCGGCAGGGTCAGAGAGGTCTCAGCAATGGATGTCGCCAGAACCACGCGCCGCCCGTCAACCGGGCCAAGGGCCGCGCGTTGTTCGGCGAAGTCCATGGCGCCAAAGAGCGGCAAGACGGTGCAATCGGGCAGGCGGCCGGCGAGGGCGGCAGCAACTTTGCGGATCTCGCCTTCACCGGGCAGGAAGGCCAAAAGGCCGCCCTCGGGCACCTCGCTCAAAGCGTCAAGGATTTGCGCCGCCACAAGGGATTCGAACCGTGCAGCGGGATCAGCGGTCCGACTTTGCCAGCGGGTTTCCACGGCAAAAGCGCGGCCCTGCGAGGTGACAAGCGGCGCATCGCCCATCAGACGGGCTATAGGCTCGGCATCCAAGGTGGCGGACATGACGATCACCACCAGATCGTCACGCAGCGCGCCGCGCAGTTCCAAGGTGAGCGCAAGGCCCAGATCGGCGTGCAGGCTGCGTTCGTGGAATTCGTCGAAGATGACTGCCCCCACGCCGGGCAGATCGGGATCGGATTGGATCATCCGAGTCAAAATGCCTTCGGTCACCACTTCGATGCGGGTGGCGCGGCTTACCTTGGCCTCACCCTTGATGCGGTAGCCGATGGTGACCCCCACATCCTCTCCCAAAGTCTGCGCCATCCGCTCGGCCGCGGCGCGAGCGGCAAGGCGGCGGGGTTCGAGCATCAGGATGCGGCCTTGGATCAGGCCGCTTGCCAAAAGATCAAGCGGCACGCGGGTGGTCTTGCCAGCACCCGGTGGGGCTTGCAGCACCACCATGCCGCGCGCGGCCACGGCCGCGCGGACTTGGGGCAGGACATCGTC
>CAXNKP010000011.1:0-16198 GCA_964202815.1 Stagnihabitans sp.
GGGGGCGCAAGTGCGAACACATTATCAAGGCTTGGTCATGGTTTTTGAATGCCAGTGCGGTTGAGAACCACCGAATAAACGCTGGTCGTGGCGGTGATGAACAGCCGATGCTTGGCCCGTCCCCCAAAGCAGATATTGGACACCGTTTCTGGAATCAAAACCTTTCCCATCAGATGCCCGTCAGGTGCGATGCAATGCACCCCGTCTGCGGCCGAGGACCAGAGGTTCGCGTCACTGTCCACCCGAATGCCATCTGCACAGCCTGTGTCGATCGTATGAAACAAACGGCCATTCTGGGGGCGACCGTTCACCATGTCATAGACGCGGATGTGCTGAGGATCGGCGCTGTGCATCCGGCCCGTGTCGGTGACGTAAAGACGGCTTTCGTCAGGGCTGAAGGCCAGTCCGTTGGGGCAAGACATGTCTGAAATCACCACCGAAACAGTGCCGTTGGGATCAATGCGATAGACGTGGCAGGGCAGTTCTTGGGGCGCGCGAAAGCCTTCGTAATCCGTCATTATTCCATAATGCGGATCGGTGAACCAAACACTGCCATCGCGGGCGGCGATCACGTCATTGGGGCTGTTGAGCGGTTTGGCATCAAACCGGTCGGCCAGCACTGTAACGCTGCCATCCCATTCGGTCCGCGTCACGCGGCGGGTGCCATGTTCGCAACTGACCAGCCGCCCAAGACGGTCGCGCGTGTGACCGTTGGCAAAGTTCGACGGTTGGCGAAAGGTGGTCAGCCCCTCTTCGCTCCAACGCAGGATGCGGTTGTTGGGGATATCGGAAAACAGCAGGCAGCCCATATCGCCAAACCAGACCGGCCCTTCGGCCCAGTCAAAGCCGGTGGCCAATCGCTTCGGCGGCGCGTTGCCCAAGACATAGCTGGCGAAGAGCGGATCGAGAACTTGATAAAAAGACATTGCCATCTCCTTTTGCTGGCGCGATGATATCGTTAACATCAGGGATCTGTCTTTGAAAGGATCCGTGACGCAAGCCACCATAGCCTGCGAAAAGCTGACCGATGCGGCGGTTGCCAGCATGATTTTGGCACCGGTCGCTGCGGCGGATCAGATGGGACAGCCGCAATGCCGTGTGTTCTTCGATCCTTCGGTTGTCGAGCTGGCTTCGCTTCGCATGGTTGGGGCGCGGGTGTGTCGATGTGCTCGGCGCAGACCGCAAACCCGTCGGCCATCTTGCCAAAGCCAGTCAGGCTGAAGATTGCGGCGGCAACCGAGGGCGCAATGACAGGCTTGCCCGGTCGCTTGCCGATTTGGCTGAACGGGCAGCTTTTGGATGGACGCGGTCGGGTCGGGCATCAGCGGTCAAGACAAAGCCATCGCGCGTGCAGCCCTTGCGGCGATTGGGGCAGACCCTTTCGGATGGGCCTGCCCCGATGCGCAAAGCTGTGGTTTAGTCCGAAAAGACAATCTGGGCCTTCATGGTTTGGCTGCGGTCGCTGGCAAGCCGGAATGCCGAGTCAGCCTCCGCCAGCTCGACGGTGTGGGTGATCAGCGGTTTGACATTCACCAACCCCTTTTGCATCAGCTCAATGCCCATGGCGAATTCAGCATGAAAGCGAAAGGACCCGCGCAGGTCCAGTTCCTTTGCGGTGATCGCCATCATCGGGATCGCCATATCGCCGCCTAAGCCAAGCTGCAGGATTACCCCGCGCGGGCGCAGGGCGGCTATCCCGCCCGCCAGTGCCGCGGCGACGCCGGTGCATTCGTACAAAACGTCGAAATGTCCCTTGTCGGCATTGTAATCGGCCAGTGCCTCTGGATTGGTTGCGGTGTTGATCACGCGGTCTGCCCCGACTTTGAGAGCCAGCGACAGGGTAAAATCTGACAGATCGGTCGCGACGATTTCGGCGGCGCCAGCGCTGCGCGCGGCGAGGATGCAAAGCGCGCCGATCGGTCCGCAGCCCGTAACCAGAACCCGTTTGCCCAGCAAAGTGCCCGCCCGGGTGCTGGCGTGCAGCGTCACGGCCAGCGGTTCAGCCATCGCCGCCTCACCCGCGGTGAGGCCGGTTGCATCGACGCATTGGCTGGCATCCGCCACCAAAACCTCGCGAAAGGCACCTTGGATGTGGGGGAAAGGCATGGCGCTACCATAGAAGCGCATGTTCAGGCATTGGTTCGGCCACCCCTGAAGGCAAAATTTGCACCCGCCGCAGGGGCGCGAGGGGGAAACGGCCACCAACTGGCCAACCTCAAAGCCACTCACCCCGGGGCCCAGCGTTTCGACCCAAGCCGAGACTTCGTGGCCAAGGATCATCGGCTCTTTCAGCCGCACGGTGCCAAAACCGCCGTGGTTGTAGTAATGCAGATCCGATCCACACACCCCTCCGGTTGCCAGCCGTAGGCGCAGTTGGCCGAGGCCAAGCGTCTCGTCGGGACGGTCTTCGATCCGCAGGTCGCGGGCGGCATGAATGACAAGGGCGCGCATCACAGCACCGGCGTTGGCAGGGGTTGGCCTGCAAAATGCGCAGTCAGATTATCGCGCAACAGTTTGCCCATCGCCTTGCGGGTTTCAAACGTGCCGCTGGCGTGATGCGGTTGAAGCAGCACATTGGGCAATGCCAAAAAGCGCGGGTTCAATTTCGGTTCTCCCTCGAAGACGTCTAGCGCGGCACAGCCTAACCTGCCACTCTCAAGCGCCGCAAGAAGGGCCTCTTCGTCAACGTTTGCAGCGCGCGAAATGTTGATCAGCATACCGTTCGGTCCCAACGCCTCGATCACCTTGGCACTGACGATATGGCGCGTCGCCGCCGAAGCGGCGAGGGTGACAAACAAAAAGTCCGACCGTGCGGCAAGGCCGACGGGATCGGCGATAAATTCCCACTGTCGGGCAAATTCCTTTGGGCCGCTGGCCGAGGAATAAGCGATGTCAAGATCAAATCCGGCCAGCCGTTTGGCAACTTCATGGCCGATGCGGCCAAGGCCCAGAATGCCAACGCGCTTGCCCCACACCCGCTGCTGCAACGGATAAAGCCCTTTTTCGACCCAAGATCCATCGCGCACCCAGGTCTCGGCCCGGATCATGCCGCGCGACTGGGCAAGCAGCATGGCCACCCCCAGATCGGCCACATCTTTGGTCAGCACATCGGGCGTGTTGGTGACGCGGATGCCGCGTGCGCGCGCGGCAATCAGGTCAACAGCGTCATACCCCACACCGTAGACGCTGATAACTTCCAAGTTCGGGCAAGCCGCAATCATCGCCGCATTGGCCCCCAATTCCCCGCGCGTCGCAATGGCACGCACTTGGGGGCCGACCTTGGCCAGAAAGTCGGTGCGGTCCTTGGCTTCGAACAGGCGGTGGATGTGAAAGGCATGGTCCAACGGGCCTTGATCCCATTCCGGATAGGGACCGACTTGCAGGATGTGCGGTTTTGTCATCTTCTCTCCTCGACCAATCTTGACGGGTGTGTTATCGATAACATACCCTTTGTGTTGATCGGTTGTCGAGGGCATTTCGGAAAGAGGAGACGATCTTGGGCCTAAACATGTTCGACTTATCGGGCAAACGCGCCTTGATCACAGGGTCGTCGCAGGGCATCGGCTTTGCGCTGGCCCAAGGCTTGGCTGCAGCCGGCGCGCAGGTCTTGGTGAACGGACGCGATGCCGCCAAACTGGCCTTGGCCGCAGAACGCATCGAAGGGGCGCAACCGCTGGCTTTTGACGCCACCGACCATGAAGCCGTGCGCACCGCCATCGACGCGTTCGAGGCCAAGGTGGGCCCCATCGACATCCTTGTGAACAATGCAGGCATGCAGCACCGTGGTGCGTTGGAAGATTTTCCCGCAGACGCCTTTCAGCGTCTGTTGCAAACCAATATTGCGACCGTCTTTCACGTTGGCCAAGCCTGCGCGCGCCACATGATCCCCCGCAACAAGGGCAAAATCATCAACATTGCTTCTGTACAAACAGCCCTCGCCCGTCCGGGCATTGCGCCTTACACTGCCACCAAGGGGGCGGTGGGCAATTTGACCAAGGGCATGGCGACCGATTGGGCGAAATATGGGCTGCAATGCAACGCCATTGCGCCGGGGTATTTTGACACGCCTTTGAATGCAGCCTTGGTCAGCGATCCGACCTTTTCGGCTTGGCTGGAAAAGCGCACGCCTGCCGGACGATGGGGCCGGGTGGAAGAGCTGGTAGGGGCCTGCATCTTCTTGTCCTCTGACGCTTCCAGCTTTGTGAATGGGCATATTCTGTACGTTGACGGCGGCATTACGGCTTCGCTGTGACACGGCGCGTGGTGATCATGGGCGTGGCAGGGTGCGGCAAATCCAGCGTCGGGGCTGCGCTGTCTGCGGCCTTGGCGGTGCCTTATGTCGACGGCGACGATCTGCATCCCGCAGCCAACGTCGACAAGATGCGCCGCGGCGTTGCACTCACCGACGATGACCGCTGGCCATGGCTGGAAAAGGTGGCCGCCTGCCTGCAAGAAAGCGCACCGGTGTTGGTTGGGTGTTCGGCCCTCAAACGCGCATACCGCGACCGTATTCGTGCCGCTGTACACGGCAAAGTCGCCTTCGTGCATCTGTCGGGAAGCCGTGACGTGATCGCCGCCCGCATGGCAAAGCGCGAAGGGCACTATATGCCGCTGTCGCTGCTGGACAGCCAGTTTGCCGCCCTAGAGCCGCCGGGACGAGACGAGGCCATCGCGGTCGACATAGACCAGACCCTGCCCGCCATCGTGGCGCAAATTCTTTTTTGGCTCAAGGGAGTGGGGGCATGACGTGCAAAATCGCCTTGATCGGCGCAGGCGCCATGGGCGGTGCCATCGGCGCGCGGCTTTTGGCAACCGGCACCCCTCTGGTGGTCTTTGACCTCGACCCCGAAAAACGCGCCGTTTTAGTTGCACAGGGCGCCAGCGAAGCCACCAGCGCCTCGGCCGCGGTATCAGATGTGCAGGCGGTGATCTTGTCGCTGAACTCTGCCCGCATCGTGCGCGCTGCCGTCTTTGGCACATGTGGTGTCGCCGAAGGCGCGGCCCCAGACACGTTGATCATCGACATGTCCTCGATCGACCCGGACTCCACCAAGGCGCTGGCCCAAGAGGCGGCAGCACGCAACCTACGCTGGGTCGACAGCCCGCTTTCGGGCGGCATTCCCAAAGTCACCACGGGCGCCTTGACCCTGATGCAAGGCGGCGCTGCAGCAGATGTGGCCGAAGCGCAGCAGATACTGGCAAACTTGGCCAACCATCAGACGCGGATGGGTGAGGCCGGTGCAGGTCAAACCACCAAGCTGATCAATCAGGTCCTGTGCGGGCTGACCTTCATGGCCGTCGCCGAGGCCACCGCTTTGGCCGAGGCGGCAGGCGTGGATGCCACGATGATTCCACAGGCGCTCAAGGGGGGCCGCGCCGACAGCGCCCTGCTCCAAGAATACATGCCCCGCTTTGCGACCCGCGATTACCGTCGCACGGGGCGCATCGACAATATGGTCAAAGACCTGAACGCCGCAGGCGATCTGGCGCGATTGACCCATACCGCCATGCCGCTGACAGCTCTTTGCGCCGAAATTCACCGAATGTTGACCTCGGCAGGCCTCGGCGGCGAGGATCAAGCCGCCCTGATGGAATTCTTCAAAGGACCCAGAAAGGATCTGTCGTCATGATAATCCGCTACGCGCTGTTTGAAGGCAAAGTGAATGACGGCCAGACAGAAGCGTTTCGCGCCGCTGTTTTGGACGAGATTGTGCCCGTGTGGCGGCGGTTTCCCGGGGCACAGGCTGTGCATGTCACCTTCGCGGATGAGCGTGACGCGGATGCGCCAGAGTTTCCGCTGATCTTGGCGATCGAATGGCCCGACCGCGCAACCGTTGACACTTTTTTGGACCATCCGATCCGCACAGAAAGCCGTGCTGCCACCCAAGCGGTCTTATCGCGCTATTTCGTCGGGCGCATTCATCATCATGTTACCACCGCACACCGTTTCGATCCGGTGGGCATGAATGCCTAAAGTCTGGATTTCTACCAAGGATATGGGTAACAGCACGCCATGACAAACCCGCCCCGCAAAGCCCCGACGATGGCGGATGTCGCCCGCCTTGCAGGCGTGTCGCCCATGACTGTGAGCCGTGCGTTCAAGGTTGAAACCTCGGTCAGTGATGCGACACGTGAAGCGATTCTGAAGGCGGCTGACGATCTGGGCTATGTTTTTGACAGCACAGCGTCCAATCTGCGCTCGCAGAAAACCAATTTCGTGGCTGTCACGGTTCCCTCGATCAACAATGCCAACTTCGCCGAAACGGTGCGCGGCTTGTCGGACCGATTGAAGCCGCGTGGCCTGCAAATTCTTCTGGGCTACACCGATTACGACATAGCTGAGGAAGAGCGATTGATCGAGCAATTCCTGCGCCGCCGTCCAGAAGCGATCGTGGTCACGGGAGGGCGGCACACGCCTCGGGCACGGCGCCTGCTGGAAAATGCCGGAATTCCCGTGGTGGAAACGTGGGATTTGCCGGATTCACCGATTGGGCATGTCGTGGGCTTTTCCAATGCTGGCGCCGTGCTCGACATGGTGGATCATTTTGTGGCCTTAGGTCTGACGCGGATCGCTTTCATCGGAGGCGATGCGACGCGCGACACAAGGGGGGCCGACCGCCGCGCCGGTTTCATCGCAGCGATGCAGGCGCATGGTCATGATGCCACACGCCTTGTCGCAGCCGGCGCACCTCCGATTTCCATGCGCGAAGGGGCCGAGGCGATGGGTCATCTGTTGGAAACCCTTCCTGACACGCAAGCGGTGATCTGTGTGTCGGATCTGTCGGCTTATGGGGCCTTGACAGAATGCCAACGACGCGGCGTTGACGTGCCGGGACGGGTCTTGATCGCCGGCTTTGGCGACTATGAAATCGCCAGCATTTCAGTTCCGCCCCTGACCACAGTCAACCCGTTTCCCAGCAAGATCGGTGCGCTGACTGCTGACTTGATCATTGCAGCCCTTGATGGCCACCTGCAAGGCCCCCAAACCATCCGCATCCAAACCGAGTTGCTCATTCGCGGCTCGTCGCAGTGAGGCAGATCACTCTCGTCAAACAAGTTGCTGAACCGCTGGATGCTGAGCCATTTCCACCGCGACGGCCGGACGACGCTGAAGGCGCGGCTTGGCGAGGACCGACACGAACGGATCGACAACAACGAACAGACCAAGTTCTTTTACGGGCTGACGCGCAACCTGTTCAACATGGACCGGATCAGCGAGGCCGAGCTGCGACTATATGACCTGAACATCGCAGCCCCCATAGGCGTGCGACATTGCATCAATAACACCCTGTGGCTTTTGAGCAGAGGCACCGTTGTCTAAATACACCAAAGGCTTCCCATTCACCTGCCGCGAGAAGATCGGAAAGTCACTATGGATCATTTTCACATCAAGAAGGGCTGGACTTTTTCCAAAAAACTCTGAGTGTTGACCCCGTAGTGAGGTTTCAGGAAAGCCAAATCGGCACACGGGTATTTTAAGGTCTGCCGCGGCATTGTTGCATAAGTCACCCTCGGTCTCCTTGTCCAGCGAGATCAGCAAAGACCCACGCCTCTTCGGGGGGCCGGTGCAGCTGGACCAGTTCGTAGTGCGGTAGCGGACGGGTGATGGCTTGCTCATGCCGTCTGTCTAACCGCTTGGATTCACGATGTGAATCCCTTGCCACCAGAGTTATGCAACAGCGCCCCACCAGACCCGTCTGGCTATACCCGAAAACCGAAATCAGCGCCCTTGAAATCACAGACGCCGCATGAAACCGGCGGACAACTTATTTGACAAACACCCCAGAATACCAACCAGTTTTGCCAAAACACATCATGCAAAGCCGCGTTTATGCTGGTTTGAGTGTTGCACAAATCTCTCATCAGGTGCAAGATTACTGCTAAGTCGAAAAAAGAGAGTGCCCTATGAATTTCTTCTCCAAATGGCGGAGTGTCGCTAAGTTCGATTTTGACAATGATAGATATCAACCCCCCATAGGTGGCACAACGTTTAAGCGCGAGGTATTCCGCCTGATACACGGCCACGATCCTGATGATGTTTTGACACGCTACATGGATCGCACCATTGCGGTATTCATCTTGGTTTCTGTGATATTGGATTCTTTTCTCGATATTCAGAACAGTCCCAAATTTCTTCTACCCCTCGTCAATGCTTTAGATTGGTTTGTTACAATTACCCTAACTTTAGAAATGTTCATCAAGTGGCTTACGGTTGATTTAGACCCTCGTCTTTCAGGTTTAAAGTTCAAAAGATTGCGATTCCTGCTGCGACCGATGTCACTTTTGGACTTGCTGATTTTAGCACTCTCCTGGATTTCTTTGTTTCTTCCTTGGCACCTCGCCTTCGTTCAGTTTATGCGCCTTGTTAGGTTGACCGAATTGGTTCACCCAGTTATGAACATAATAAACGTGTTTATTAGAGAGACACGCGGATACACGCTTCGTCGCCGTTTTTTTAGCGCTTTCTTTGGAGGGGATAGGGATCATGGAATCCCCGGTTTGATTGATTTTACCATATTTGGGATGATCATGCTGTCAGTTTTGCTCATGACGTTAGAGAGCGTTGATTGGATGGCAGAACTGTATAAGCCGAAATTCGATGCCCTTGATACTTTGGTCACAATTTGCTTTATTCTTGAGTATCTGGCTCGTGTTTATTGCTGTGTCGAAGACCCCAAGTACAGGCATCCGATCATCGGGCGGCTTCGGTACATATTCACTTGGGGTGCCATAATAGATCTTGTGTCCATTGCCCCGTTCTTTTTGGGCCTCTTTTGGACTACCACGGTGCCTTGGCTTTGGGCGCTGCGGCTTGTGCGGATGTTGAAGTTAGCACGCTATTCCAAATCCATTTCAACAATTTCTGCGGTTATTCAAGAGGAACGCGCTGTTCTATCCGCAGCGGTCATGATGCTTTTTTTACTGACGTTATTTGCCGCATCTGGCATTTACGTTATGGAAAACGCTGCACAACCGGACAAATTTTCTTCGATACCAGTTTCCATGTACTGGGCAGTGATCACCTTAACCACGATCGGTTACGGAGACTACTACCCCATCACACCCCTCGGCAAACTTCTGACAATGTTCTTAGCCGTGGCAGGACTTGGCATGATCGCCTTGCCGGCCGGTATTTTGGCTAACGGCTTCTCTCAAAAAATCAAAACCAGTCAAAAGTCCCGTCATCGGGACGCGCTAGGACATTTTTCGCGTGAGGGTGACCATTCAAGCAACGGACCATCTGGGCAATCAGACAAACCTCATGATACGCAAGAGCAGGGTCACCTCAAATTTTCATCTATAGATCAAGTTCTTAGATCCGAAGAGGCGACCACCCACCTAAATCACTTCATACACAGTTTAAGCCATGCAGAAAAAGAAGCTTTAATTGCGCTCACGGCAATAAGCCTCAGGCAAGACGACCATGAGTAAGGGGTGTTATCCTGATCAAGCGTCCTTAGAAGCACGCTTATGATGCTTGCCTTTAAGAACTGTCACTAGGACAACGAGCGCTGTTGTTACGCTCACAGACACTGGTATTAATAGAAACTCCAGCAGCGGCTCCAAGATAATCACCAGAACCAACAAGGCTTCGATCGGCAGTCCCAATAGGCCGCCACAAAACAGAAGCGCTGACGCCAGAACCCCGGGACCATTTAAACCAGTGATCAAGACGGCTGCCAAAATCGACAGGCAGACAACTTCAAAAACTAAATAAGCTGAAAAGGGAACTTGATAAACAGCAATCGTGTAAATCAAGACTGATCCTAAAATCGTAATCATTCCAAACCTACCAATCGCAAGTCCCAATGAAGCAACTACTTCTTGGTCATCTTCGTCACCGGAGCCACTTTGCCGAATCTTTTGCAGAACCAGTACTAGGGAAGCTTCCTCAGTCATGGCCAAGATGCCGGCAACTACCGCATTCTTCATGTCACTGGCCACTTTGAAAGGTGATGCACCCGATGCGAGTGCAGTAACGATTATCGCAACAACTGATGTTGTTAATGTAGAAGCTAAAATAACGAGAAAAAGCGGTCTGAGAGCGACAAGGTTGTTAGCGCCCATGGCATGCGCGGCATGCACTGCATAGAAAAAAACTGCCACAGGTACCAGGATCTGCATCCGCTCCATCATGTGGGCGAAAGGACGTCGAAGCGTCCCTACTAAATTGATAAAACGCCAACGGTGCTGTTCGGAAAGACTAAGAACGGCCGTCGAAAAAATAATCAAGAAAATAATTATCTGGCCCAAATTCATCGATGAAAGAGCTAAAAATACGTTGCTTGGCACTAACTTTGCGACAGCGTCTGACAATAATGCAATTTGCCCTTGGGTTTCTGGACTGCCAAGTGTGACTTCCGCGAAGTTCGTGTCATTCTTGCCGAAGGCGCTAACGATCGAACCCAAGCCAATACCGATCGTTTCTCGTTCATATTGGACGATAAGCGATGAAACACTCACTGCCAAAACAGCCGTGGCAATCATTGCAGCTATCAGCAACAGCGTTACCCGCAAACCTGCGCTACCTTCATCATTGCGGACCTTAATCCTAGATATCGCATAAATAATGGTTAGGATTAAGAATGGTAAAGCCATCATACGATAAAGAGAAATATAAAACGTCTGGAACTGTTCTGGAAAATCACCAAGGGGCCATGTTACACCAACATACAACCCAGTTCCTGCAGACAACAAGACACCGGGGCCACTTTGAAGAAAGTGAAATACTCGCATGATGAAGGACCTATGGCCATCATCCTGGTGGTGTGCGCTATGTTCCAACTTACTTCTCCGCCATGTTTTTAGTTGAGCGAGGCATGCCAGCATGCACCACATACAAATATGATGGGCTTAACCGACTTGAGGCCAAGCTTCGCATGGGATCAAAAAGATTGACCACACGAAAAGATTCTAAAGTCAGTTTTTTACTCATCATGTGCGACCTTAGCATCACTCTGCAGCTCTCAATCCAACAAACCCGCCAAGCTCTTGCCTATTCATCTTTGATCGCGGAATTATGATTGATGTTGTTGCGCAGGTTCCCAAGACCAACAAAAACACTCGGACCATAGTTACGATCGGATCGACCGCGATGAGCAAAGGAATGATCGCCTCTGACGGTAAGTGAAGGGCATCAAGTACTATCGAAGACAAGACGACTGTCACCGCGCCACTGGATCCGCTAGAGGCCACCCCAGCCGCCACAGAAAACACGATGACAATTGCATATGCAGACAAATCCATCTCAATTCCATAAATCTGCGCAGCGAAAATCGCTGCTATCACAAAGTATTGCGTCGATGCGACACGGCAGATTGTTGTTCCAAGCGGCATGAGCAAATCTACACCAGCAGTAGTAAACCCAAGCTTTCCAGTCATTTCTCGGATCGCTGTAGGTATGCAGGCGACCACCGACTGCGTGGTTAGTGCCAATGTAAAGGTATCGCGCAAGCCAATTGCTGCTTTCCACGGTGATATCCCGGCCCGAATTCCTACGACGCCAACGCTCAGAGCGATCAGACAAAGCATGCTCGCAAATTGAGTTAGCATGAAAGGCGCTAGCGACAGGAGTGGGCCAACACCCACTGACGCAACCTGCGCTGCAACCATTGAAAACAAGGCGAACGGCAGCAAAAGCGTGAACCAAGAAATCACTTTGGTACACGTTCCTTGAATCACTTTAAACATATCAAACAGATCTTCTGTTTGACCGTCGATTTCTTTCGACATGGCTGCACCAAATATAATGCAGAAAATCACCACCTTTAAAGTGTCACCCTCGCTGAGAGCCGCGAAAATATTATTTGGAACGAACCGATCAAGGATATTCACGCCTTCCGAACTTGTATCCAAAGAAGTCTGGCGAAGGGTCACAGAATCCTCGGAGGCACCTTGCGATGTGGACATGCTTCCATTGACCATGTTGCCCAACTCGGCCATTTTCGACGCACCACCGAAACCTGCTGGCGGCAACAACAGTGCTGTGCCAAGGCCGAATATAGCGACGAAAAACAGGGTTAGCGGATAAGTAAACACGATCCGGCGCGTATATTCTGCGGCTTTTGGGTTTGAAGCTACACGTGCAATACCCAAAGTAATTGTCACAAAAAGGTAGGGCAGCACAATCATTTTCATCAAGCTGATGTAATAGGTTCCCACCGGCGACAAATTTTTTCCGACCGATGGATATTCTACACCAACGTATATTGAAAGCACAACAATTGGAAGCAACACCAATGGGCTGAGCATCATCTTCGCAATTTTGGCCAACATCTTACTGATCTCCCTCGACTTTAATAGATTCGCGGTAAATTCGCATCACATCGTCTGCAGTCATCTTCGACGAGCGGTCATCAATTGCTTGGTTGATGATGGCCATCAGCATGGGTTTATCCCAAGCGGCGACAACAGAAATTGCGCTACGCGCGTCGTTGATTGTGATAGAGCGCAAGTCGATTGAAGTTTCAGGGTTATCGAATGCAACGGCACGCACGGCGAACTCGTCGCGGTAGCCAGCGTCAATGGTCCGATTTCGCGCAGCTTCGATGACTGCATTCCAATCTTTCAAAGCGATGACTTTCGCATTGGGGAAGTACACTTTGGCGAAATTTGCATAGGCTGATTTGTCGATGACGCCCAAGGTTCCATCAAATTCACGCACATATTCTGCAACATCCATCCCTTCGGATTTTTGCGCCAAAGCCAAGCGATTGAAGAGAAGTGCGTGCCGCAAAATTACGTAAGGGTTTGAAAAAGCTACGATCCTTGCCCGCTCGGCTGTGCGGCTTAGTTTTGACAGACCGATGTCAGCCTGCCCATCACGAACCATTTCGACGACTTTGTCAAATGACTTGGCAGACCGATCAAAGCGGGGTTCTACCCCCAAAGCCGCTGCTATGCTTTTGGCAATATCAACGTCGATGCCCACAAGCTGTCCGTCTTTTTGACTATAAAACGGCGCGCTGTCGGATTTGTTCATCGCTATGATGATGTAGCCCTGTGTTTTGATCTTTTCGAGGTCGGGCGGCCCATCTTGGGCAACACTATACGTTCCCAATGTGGACAGTGCTATCAGCATCGCAACCGCGAGCGCCCTTTTCAAAAATCTGGCCATTTTAACTTTTCTCCAGTGTATCCGTTTTTTTCATAGCTTTATTTTGGACGTTCGTCTACACGTTCATTTGCGGATTTCTCCCCTGAAGTTATGTCTTTAGTGTGCACTTCCGCTCCGTTGGAAGGTTGCGCGCATTACAATTACTTTCAAAAGCAAGTTCGGTTTTATACCAAATTTGATGGGAGCTTGAATCGATTCTCTTTTCTACTTTGCTTCGCACCGCTTAAGCAGAGTTTGACCCTTGCCGTGTTTAGATCCGGCCACGGATCGGATCTAACGGTACTGATCGCGCGTCATCGACGCATCTGACGCCAGCAAACCGGTGGAGAGATTTTTGCAGATCTTCAGGGCGAAATCCTCGCCCCAGAAACACGATGGTTCCATCTTCGGTCTGGTTCGCTTGCGGCGGCAGTATTTCTGGCGATTGCACCACCTTGCGCACCGTTTGCAGCAATAGGCGCCCAGCCGGCGTTGGCAGAACACCTTTCACCCGCACAAGATCATTGCCACGTGCGTGCAAAAGGGCCGACAGCCATAGCGCGAAGGTCGACCAATCTATACTGGCGTCAATCGTGAGGCGGGTGGGAAATATGGCGCCACGGGTGTCTTCGTCGGTAAGCACGGGCAATGCATGGGACTGCGCATCGAGAGCCAAGTCAGGCAAAGGCTTGTAAACCCCCAAGACGGCACCAGTTTGCAGCGCGCCTGGGTTCAAGGCGCGCAGCGTGGCACGCAGTGCGATCAGGTTGGCATCGTCAACTGCGTCACCTTTGGACAAGATCAACCGATCGGCCGCGCCAATTTGGCGGCGGCCCAGCGGTTCTGTCTGCAATTGCGCTAGCCCATGCAGGGCATCAACCACGACGATGGTTTGTTCGACCACGATGTGGTTGACTAAGACCGGATCGCCCTGAATCGCGGCCACGATTGCCGCAGGATCTGCCAAGCCACTAGTTTCCAAGACAATTCTTTTAAGGCGCTGCGAGTCAGAGGCAAGCCGGCTGCGCTGATCACACAGGCCGCGCAGGGCGTCGATCAAATCCTGGCGCCCGGTGCAGCAACTGCAACCGCCTGCCAGCAATGTAAGTCCCGAGGCCGCCGCCAGCAGCACATCGTCGACGCCCGTCTCGGCCGCCTCGTTCACGATGACATGTACAGAGCCAAAGCTGCCCACATGCAACTGGTGGCGCAGCCAGGTTGTCTTGCCAGAGCCGAGATAACCGCCCAAAACCGTCAGCCGCATCCGCCCGTCGGCAAAGTCAGTCGTCATTCAAAAACACTGGGTCCAATGGGTCTACGGGTCGGCCCAAAAGGCGCTCTGCCTCGGCCCAGACGGCGCTCAGATCGGGAAGGATGCTTTGGTTGCCCGACAGGGTGCTGAGTTGAATGCCCGGCACCACGCCGCCGTCATGCGCCGTCAACCCATAGGGCCGCAGCACTTTGTCCAGCAGCCCAGCGCGGTGGAAGCGCGCGCGCAGACGATCACCGGGGGTGGCTGCCCCTGCTTCTGTCCAATGGCCGGGCACAGCCGGATTGCCGCAGGCGTTACACATTTACATCTCATAAAGCTGCGGGTGCCGGTCGCCCGACACCCGCGATGGGGTTAGATCACTTCCGGGCGGGCCGGTGCGCCAAAGGGATAGCGCTTGCGGAAGTCGTTGGCGATGTCTTCGAAGGGGGCCCATTCCACGCCGGAATGCTTCGAGATATACTCGATCAAACGTTCCAGCATCAGCAGCACCTGAGGACGGCCCGCCACATCGGGGTGAATGGTAAAGGCAAACACTGCATAATCCATCTCGCGGTAGACCCAGTCGAACTGGTCACGCCACATTTCTTCGATGTCACGCGGGTTAACGAACCCGTGCGAGTTCGGGGCCTTTTTCATGAACATCATCGGCGGCAGGTCGTCAACATACCAGTTGGCCGCAATATCGACGAGGTCGATTTCTTTGCCATGCTTCAAGGGATGCATCCATTCCTTGGCGGTCTTGGAATAGTCGATTGTGTTCCAGCTATCGCCCACTTTGGCATAGAAGGGCTGGAAGTCGCGGTAGCCTTGGCTGTGATCATAGGTGAAGCCATGTTTCAGCAGCAGGGCAGCGGTGGAGTTCGACATTTCCCACCACGGGGCCACATAGCCGCGCGGGGCTTTGCCCGTCAGGTCCTTGATCAGGTCTATCGACTTGACCAGCACGTCTTCTTCCTGGCTAGGCGTCATGGCGATGGGGTTTTCGTGCAGATAGCCATGCGCGCCCACTTCGTGACCGTCTTTGACGATCATTTCCATTTCCTTGGGGAAGGTTTCCAAAGAGTGGCCCGGAATGAAGAACGAGGTCTTCAGATCGTATTTCTTGAACAAGCGCAGCAGGCGCGGAACGCCCACTTCGGTTGCGAAGATGCCGCGCTGGATGTCAGACGGGGAATCCCCACCGCCGTAAGAGCCGATCCAGCCTGCGACCGAGTCGATGTCGGTGCCAAAGGCACAGTAGATCTTTTTAGCCATGAGTGTGTCCTTTTAATGTGTCAGAGTGTGGGCCATTTCGGGTCGGTCAGCGCCAAGGGGTAGGCTATGGCGTAATCAAGTGGCGGGCGGATGACATATTTGCGGTCAAACGCGGCCCAGTCATAGGGCGCGCCAGATCGCACGATATAAGCCCAGTCAGGATGGGCAAAGATCGGGCGGCCAATAGCCACCATGTCAGCAGCCCCCGCGGTCAGGGCCGCTTCGGCCTGCACCCCTTCGGCAATACCGCCGTTGGTGATCGCGGGCAGGCCCGATGCTTGCCGCAGAACGGTTGACATCGGTGTTGTGTCATCGGCTTGGCGGTTGTCGAGGTAATTAAAGCTTGACCAGTGCAGCGCATCATAAGACGAGCCTTTCAGCGCCGCGCCAATCGCCTTGGCATAGGATGTGCCCGGCCAAGCGCCGACAAAATCATCCACCCCGTCTTGCGACAGGCGCAGAACGATCAGCTTATCCGGCCCAATCGCCGCGCGAACCTTATCGCCGACCAATTTGGCAAAGCGGATGTTGTTTTCCGGCGATCCGCCGAATTCATCGGTGCGCAGGTTGGTCTT
>CAXNKP010000012.1:0-15448 GCA_964202815.1 Stagnihabitans sp.
TTCCCGAGCGGCTTCTGCCCTCGTACCTGTGGGGCGCGAGGGCCGTTACATTGAGATGGCGGCACTTGCTTTGAACCTTTGCGACGGCGCTTTATCGGGCTACATCACAGGTCAATCTATCGTGGCGGACGGCGGGATGATGCTGGCATGACCTTGGAAAACCCAAACGGCAACGAAGTGTCTGGCGATGCGGAACGCAAGCCCAGAGGCGGGAATGTCGATATGGTCTACGCGGCTCTGCGCGACGATATCCTTGAATTGCGCCGCACCCCGGGCGAAGTGCTGGACGAGGCCGAAATCGCCGCCATCTTCGGCATTTCCCGCTCTCCGGTCCGCGAAGCCATCGTAAGGCTCACGGCTGAAGGTCTGGCCCAGACGCTGAAGAACCGTGGGGCGGTCGTCTCGCGGCTCGATATCGAAATGCTTCCGGCCTATTTCGATGCCCAAGCGTTGCTTTTTCGCGTCACGTCGCGACTGGCTGCCCAAAGAGGTGGGCAAGCGGCGGCTGATAGGCTGATGCGGATCCAAGTCCGCCACGAAGAGATCGTGGCCGCCCGCGACGCAAGTGGCGTGATCGTGAACAACCGGCTGTTCCATCTGGAAATAGCGCTGATCGGTGGCAACCGCTATTATCACGACTGGCTGGCGAGCATTCTGGATCAGGGCCAAAGGATCATGCGCCTCTACGTGCGTCTGCACGAGGAACTGGTCCCGAACGAGCAACTCTCGTTTCACCATGCCCTGATCGATGCCATTCGCGCCAAGGACGCCGACGCCGCCGACCGCGCTGCAACGGCTGATGCCCAAATCGTCCGCGACGAAATCTCGCGGCAGATTTCGGCAGGCGGATCTGGTCTCACGCCGCTTTAGGCTAAGTCCAGGCTCTGTTGCTTCAGAGCCCAGTTTGTGGAGAGCGCACGCGATTTTTGGGCGGATTCAATCCTCCAATAGAAATGCAGCGACGCTAAACCCCGGGCAGGCCTTCGCAGCATAGTCGTTGTGCCCCGACACCTTCTGGATCGCCGTCCGCCCTTTGATCTCCGCGATCAACCGCTTGGCGGCCGCAGCCTGCGCGGCTGTGAAGTTCTTTGCGAACAGATCGTCGGCCGAGGCCCCGTAGCCACCGAGCAGGCAGATCCCTAAGGTGCCGGGAATAACTGCTATGGCGGGAGGTGATCGCGTCCCGCAAGAGGGACAACAGCCACTGTCTTTTCCACTCAGCAAAACAGTCAAGCCGGATCCATTTTGCTCAACAAGATGGATTTTCATTCCCGGGGCTGGCGCACAGCTTGAAAACTTTTCCATCCCGCAAAATGGCGCGTTGCACGCAAGCCTTCAACTGCACAGAATTTGCGCCGAAAACGCAGCAGAACCATTTTAAGGGCAACGCGACAACTGGGATCGTTGCTGGCTCCGACCGGAGTGGACGAAATGAAACCAGAAAGACCTTGGATAACTTTCTGTTGCACGGCGAGCATGGTATTTCCGAATGATCCGGCACTATTCCTTCCGCCTTTGGTCAGCGCAGGCGCAATCCGTCGCGGCCAAAAAGAAAGATGCTGTCGGCCGCGAAATGGGCCTCGAAGGTTTGACCGGTGCGCAAGTCCCTTCCGCCTTCGATGGAAGCAATCAGATTCCGCGCCGATTCTGCGGGGCGGGCGTGAACCAGGGTTTCGGTGCCAAGATGCTCGACGATCTCGATGGTCAAGGGCAGCATCTCGCCCCCGCCCCGGCCAATGACTTGCGGGCGCAGGCCAATCGTCAGCGGCTCGCCTTCGGCGGGAAGGTTCTTGACATCGGGCATGGCGATTTGGTGACCACCACATTCCGGTATGACCAGACGGTTGCCTTGACGGTGGCCGGCAAGGAAGTTCATCTTCGGACTGCCAATGAAGCCCGCAACGAAAAGGTTGTCGGGGTCGTCAAACAGCTTCAGTGGGCTGCCGGATTGTTCGATGCGGCCATCGCGAAGCACCACGATCTTGTCGGCCAGGGTCATCGCTTCGACCTGGTCATGGGTGACATAGATGATCGTGGCACCCAAAGCCTTGTGAAGCTTGGCAATTTCGACACGCATATGCACGCGCAATTCGGCGTCGAGGTTGGACAGCGGTTCGTCGAACAGAAACACACCGGGTTCCCTGACGATTGCCCGGCCAATGGCGACCCGCTGACGTTGGCCGCCCGAAAGTTCTTTGGGTTTGCGGTCCATAAGCTTGGTCAACTCAAGCGTCGCGGCGGCATCTGCGACCCGCTTTGCGATCTGTCCTGCAGGCATGCCCGCATAGCGCAGTGCAAAACCCATATTCTCTCGCACTGAAAGGTGTGGGTAGAGCGCATAGGACTGAAACACCATTGCGATGCCGCGCTTGCTGGCATCCACCTCGTTCATACGCGTGTCCCCGATGCGCAATTCGCCGCCGGAAATCCCTTCCAGCCCAGCGATCATGCGCAGAAGGGTGGATTTTCCGCAGCCGGACGGACCAACGAAAACAACGAACTCGCCTTCGACAACATCAAGATCAACGCCTTTGACGACGTCAACCGCGCCGAAGGACTTGCTGAGGTTTCGCAGTGTAAGGCTGGTCATGGCATCTCCTTTGCGATTCAGGGTCTATTTGACCCCGCCCGTCAGTCCTTCGACAAAACTGCGTTGCAGAATGAAGAACACAAGACAGGTTGGAAGAGTGGCAATGACAGCGGCAACGCTGACAACGCCGTAATTGGGGTTGTAGGCCGATACCAGCGACGACACGACCAGCGTGATCGTTTTCATGTCGTTGGTCTGCAGCACGATCAAGGGCCACAAATAGGCGTTCCAGTTGGCCATGAACACGATGACGGTGGCCGCTGCATAGGTGGACCGCATTACCGGCAAGTAAATGCGCAGGAATATCTGCAGCTCGTTCAGCCCGTCGATTCGTGCCGCATCGCGCAATTCGTGCGGGAAGGCTTTGGTCGCCTGGCGAAAGTAGAATACGATGAAGATCGACGCGATGCCAGGCAGCAGAATTGCCGCAAAACTGTTCAGCAGGCCGGCCTTGGCGAACATCACGAACAGCGGAATCATCATGGCGCCAAAGGGAATCGATAGCATCAGCAGAAGCAGGGAAAAAAGATGGTCCTTGAAGCGAGAGCGAAAGATTTCAAAGCCATAGCCCGCAGCCGACGACAGCGCGACAGTCAGAATGGTGCCGAAGAGCGTGATAACAGTCGAGTTGAAGAGGACGCGAACCATGTCCACTTCGGTCAGCAGGGACTGAAAGTTCGCAATCAACTGATCCCCGAAGGTCAGTTTGCCATTGGCGACCTCGACGGCGGAATTGGTCATGCTGACCAGCATCCAGTAGAAGGGAAAGACCGAGATCAGAGCCGCAAGCCCAAGACCCAGATAGGTTGCAGATCGCAGGATACGGGAGACGGGGCTCATCCTATTTGTCCCTCGCCAAACGGAACTGCAACCACGAAAGGATCGCAACCAGGACGACAATCACATATGAGACCGTCGAGGCATAGCCATAGCTTGGCATGAACTTGAAGGTCAGGTTGTAAATGTATAGCGAAAGGGTCAACGTGGCGTCGGCCGGACCGCCCTCGGTGATGTTCATGACCTCGTCGAAGAGCTGAAGGGTCCCGATCGTCGACATGATGAACAGGAAAAGGATGATCGGCTTCAGCATCGGAACCGTCAGCCGCAAAAGCCGTGCATGGGCGGGGACGCCATCGATTCGCGCCTGTTCATAGATTGAGCGATCGATGTTTTGCAGGGCGGCCAGAAAGAAGATCATGTTGTATCCGGTCCAGCGCCAGGTGATTGCGATGATGATGACAACCCGCGCCCAGCCCGGATCCGTCAGCCAGGGGATGGGTTGATCGACGAAGTTCAGAAACATCAAGGTGTCGTTCACAACACCGTCATGGGCAAACATCGACTTGAACAGCACCGAATAAGTGACAAGGGACGTTACGCAGGGCAGAAAGATCGCGGTACGAAACCAAGCGCGACCCCAAAGCGTGCGATCATCCAGCGCGACGGCGAATACCAGTGCCAGCGCGATCATGATCGGTACCTGCACGACCAGAAACAGCAGGGTGTTGAACAGTGCGCGCAGAAAGACCGGGTCTTCTGCCAGTCGCAGAATGTTCGCCGCCCCCCCGAAGGACAGGTTCATCCCTTTTCCGGTGTGCAGGCTGAGCCAGAGCGAGGAGAGGATCGGGTAGATCATGAAAATACCAAGCAGCACGAGCGCTGGCATGATCAAAGACCAGCCCCAGATGTCGGTCCGCCTAGATTGCATCGCCGTTTCCCCCATGGTGCGCCCGGACCGAGGTCTGGCCAGACGGTCCGTCTGGCTTTCATAACGCAAGCGGGTTCGGCGAGGCGTTGCCCCGCCGAACCAGAACTCGATGTTTACTGCATCGCCGATTTGGCTTGAGCGGCGATGTTTTCGATGATGGTGTCAACATTCTCGCCGGCCGCCATGGCGGGGAGTTGGGCCAGAATGGCGGCATCAACTTCGCCGGCAAATATCCCATAGTTTACCGGCCGGATCTGTTGCACCCAGGTCGAGAAATCCTTCCAGACCGTCTGGCCACCGAAGAAATCATCGGCCGAGGAGTAGGCAGCCCCTTCGCGCGCCGGAAGGAAGGTGGCGAAGGCACCCTGATCTACCAAGATCTTCTGGTAGAAGTCCGCATCCTTTGCCCAGACCTGGGCCAAGAAGTCGATCGCTTCGGTCTTTTCGGCGGAAGACGACAGTACATACCAGCTGGAGCCGCCGTGGTTCGTTGCGTTGACCGACCCTTCGATGTCAAGACGCGGGACCGGGGCAACCGCCCATTTGCCGGCCTGGTCGGCGGCCGATTTCACGGTTCCGGTGATCCAGACTCCGGTCATCGGCACGGCGGCCACTTCGCCACCTGTGAAGGCCCCGGTATATTCCGCCCAGCCCGAAACCGGCTTCCACAGTGTGTCACCGGCCTGCAGCATCTTGGAATAGGTCTCGATCGCCTTCTTGAACGCCGCGTTGCCCACAAGATTCAGTTCACCCTCGGGCGTGAAGTACCAGCTTCCGGCCGATTGCAGCATCATCCGGAAAGGTGCCGCATTGGCCATGTCGATGGACAGCAGCGGGTGGCCCGTCTTGGCCTTCACGTCGATCCCGATCTCGATGAACCGGTCCCAGGTGATGTCGGTCATATCGGCCGCCGCGTAACCGGCCTCGGCCAGGATGTCCGAGCGATAGTAAAAGCCCGCCACGCCCGAGTCGAAGGGTAGGGAATAGATATTCTCGCCCACGGTTGCCACGGCGACCTTGTAGGGGGCGAACTGGCTGTGGTCGATGGCACCGTTCAGCGGCTCGAACGAGCCGGCGAAGGATTGCAGGTAAAGCTGGGCGCGCAGGTCGTCGATCAGGACGATGTCGGGCAGACCATCGGTCACACCCGAGGCAAACTGCGTCTGTAGCTTGGTCTCAAGATCGGCCTTGGCAAGATCGACAAGTGTGATCGTGGTGTCCGGAGCAACGGCTTTGTAGCGGTTGGCCGCCTCTTGCATCGCCGCGCCGTTGAACTTCGTGTCCCAGAACCAGACAGTCACCTCACCGGCAAGAACCGCAGGGGCAGCAAACAGGTGAATCGCCGTTGCGGCAAAGAGCGCACGGGTAAACGTTTTTGTTTTCGAAGCCACGTCTTTCCTCCCTTAAGATTTTTAAGAATTCAAAACGGGCCACCAAAGACCGCGTGTGTCAACCACCTGATCCTTGCGCTGCGGGAGGCTCGCACGGCGAAACAACCGGACAAAAACGAATGCTTCAGCCCAACAGGACTTGTCAGCCTCCGCTAAACCGTTGACGGGCCAATTCCCCTCGACCTCGCCAATCGAAAATCGAAGGCCGAGATCAAGCAAAAACAAAGGTCGATGCCCCAGGCTTAGCGAAAGAATTATTTGATCGGAGGCGGCCATGCCGTCGAAATTCGTGGTTTTTGCGCGTAAAATGCCTGATGCGGGTGCAGAATTTCTTTCGCTTCTGCAAAATCAGCAGAACTCGGGCGAGAACCTTCGTGTCTACAAGATGGATGATTCGTCGCAGTCGGGATCACACTACAAGACAATATCATATATATATAGGGGAAATTCGAATTGACCTGATGAATGAGCAGACGCTAGTTTGGTGCGGGTGTGACCGACATTGACCAAGGTTGTAACGCGTTATTTTCCGGTGATTGTGAATGGGTCATCGATGCCATTACCAGCCGACCTAAGACAGGGGTTCAGCGGAGTGGCAAACCGGTATCTGGCATGGCCCAAGTGAGCGTAGGGGGAGGCAAGTAAAGTGACGTTGCGTGCCGATTCATCGACCCCTGCGAACACCCGCCCGGCGGCAATTGTTCCGAACTGGTTGCCTGTGCTTTCGGGTCGCCAACCCCAAACCAACTGGCGCAGTTTCGCCCTTCGACCGGAAGGAACGGATGATTGGCTTTTGGTTGCCACCACGTCAGGGCGCGGGCGTGTGACCTGTTCGGACGGCGAGGCGCGGATGCTGGGCCGGGGTGATCTGTTACTGTTCCGGCCCGGCGCGCCGCAGGACTACGGATTTGCCGACACGACCGATACCTGGTTCAACACTTGGATCCATTTCCGGCCCCGGCCGAGCTGGATCGAATGGCTGGGCTGGCCGGAAGTGGACCGCGGGGTTTCGATCCTGAAGGCGGGCGAGGATTTCGAACCTATCGAGGTTGAACTCAACCGCTTGCATGACGTGGCCAATGGCGCAAGCCGCCTGCGTTTGGATGCCGCGATGAATGCTCTGGAGCGGGTCCTCATCCTTGCCGATCACTTCAACCCGAAATTCGGCAGGCCAGACATGGATCCGCGCATCCTCAGGGCATTGAACCTTGTCGGCGAGTGGATCTCGCGGCCGGTCAGTGTGGGTGACCTCAGCCGCGCTTCCGGCCTGTCGAGGTCGCAGTTCACGGCGTTGTTCACCCGGCAGATGCGGATCGGTCCGCAAGCCTATGTCGAAAAGCTCAAGTTGGAGCGGGCAAGTCAGATGCTGCGCTCGCCACGATGGACGATCGGGCAGGTCGCGGCGGCACATGGCTTTGCCAATGTGTTCTACTTTTCGACACGTTTTCGCAAACAGTTTGGGCTTTCGCCCAGCAGCTATCGTCGTCGCCACTCGCAAGACCCGCGGGACACCGACATGACCCTCTAACCGCCCAACCGTCGGCTTTTCGGCCTTGGGCAAGATCAGGAATACAGGAATGAAGATTGTGAATTGGGGCATCATCGGGCCCGGCACCATTGCGGATAATTTCGCGACCGGCCTTGCGCAAACCGACACGGGCCGGCTTTCGGCCATCGCAAGCCGGGATGCCGACCGGCGCCGCGCCTTTGGTGACAAGTTCGGCGTGGCCGCCGGCAAGCGCTATGCCAGCTATGAGGCTTTGGTCGCCGACCCGGAGGTGGACGCGATCTATGTGTCAACCCCGCATCCCTTTCATGCCGAGCATGCTCTTCTGGCCATCCGAGCCGGAAAGGCGGTTCTGGTCGAAAAACCTGCCGGTCTGAACGAGGCCGAGGTAACCCTGCTTGTCGAGGCAGCACGGCAGGAAAACGTCTTCTTCATGGAAGCCTATATGTACCGTTGCCATCCGCAGATTGCGCGGCTGGCTGAACTGATCCGGGACGGCGTGATCGGCAAGGTGCATCACATCCACGCCACCTTCGGATTTGACGCGCGGAAATGGCCGACATCTCGGGTGTACAAGTACGAACTCGCCGGCGGTGGCATCATCGATGTGGGCGGCTATGCGCTGACCGGTGCCGGGCTGGTCGCGGGTCTGGCGGCGGGCGGCACCTACCAGACGCCAAGCAAGATCAAGGCGACCGGCATCCTCGGCGCGACCGGCGTCGACGAAGTGTCCTACGCCAGCGCGATCTACGCTTCGGGCATCACGGCGGAACTGGCCTGTGCCACCAGCCGCCAGATGGACAACCAGATGCGCATCGACGGGTCGGATGGGTCGATCCTGCTGACAAATCCGTGGATGCCGGGCCGCAATGTTGGGCCGTCGGACACTACGATCCGGATCACCAAGGGTGACAAGACCAGCGAAGAGGTGATCCGCCATCCCTGGCAGCTTTTCGGCTTCGAGGCAGATCTGGCAAGCCGTGCCATCGCCGCAGGCCTGAAAGAACCGCCCTTCCCGGCCGTCAGTCATGCCGACAGCATCGCCACGGCTGCGGCGCTGGACGCCTGGCGGGCCGAGGCCGGCTACAAGACTTTTGCCGAGGTGCCCGGTGTCATCCGCAAGCTGCCGCGCAGCCTGCCCAAGGGCCTGCCGGCCATTCCCAGGATCAAGGTCGAAGGTGTCGATCTGCCGATGACCAGCTTTGTCATGGGCTGTGACAACCGCAACACCCCGGCCGAAGGCGCAGTGATCTGGGATGCGTGGATGGAAGCTGGCGGCAACAGTTTTGACACCGCCTTTGTCTACGGCGGCGGGGTGCATGAAGGGGTGCTGGGCCAATGGCTCAAGTCACGCGGCGTCCAGAAGGAGACGGTCGTGGTCGTCAAGGGCGGTGTGCCGCCCTATTGCACGCCTGACGCGATTGAAGCGCAACTGAACATCTCGCTTGACCGGCTGGGGTTGGACCACGCGCCGATCTACATCATGCACCGGGACAATCCGGATGTGCCGGTGGATGAGTTTGTCGATCTCTTCACCCGGTTAAACAAGGCCGGAAAGGTTGGGATCTGGGGCGGCTCGAACTGGACCATCGAGCGTCTGGGTGCTGCGCAAGATGCGGCCCGCGCTGCGGGCAAGCTTGCGCCGCAAATCCTGAACAACAACCTGTCGCTGGCGGTCATGGAAAAGCCGATCTGGTTTGGTTGCCTGACGTCTAACACGCCCGAAACGCTGAAATTCATGGCGGACCGGCAGGTCGTGCATCTGTCCTGGTCCAGCCAGGCCCGGGGCTATTTCCTGCCAGCCGAGCTGCGCGACCGCCTGCCTGCCGATATCGGGCCGGAAAACTGCTTTGGCAGCGACCGGAATGCCGAGCGGCGTCGCCGAGCCGAAGAGCTGGCCGCGATGAAGGGTCTGACCCCGCATGCCATCGCCGCTGCCTGGGTGCTGACCCAGGCCTTCCCGTCGTTCGCACTGATCGGGCCCCGAAGCCCAGGTGAGCTGGCGTCAACTCTTGCCGCGCTGAACGCGAAGCTTTCGCCCGAGGAATGCGCCTGGCTCAATCTGGAATGCGACTCGGTGTCTTCAAAGTGATCCGTCCCTTCGATATCGCCGCTTGATTCAACCTCTGGCGCAGGGCCGAGGCCGCTGACGCCGCATCAGGGAGACCCCCATGTTCATCGCCACCAATTGCTACGGTTGGACCCAGATCGCCGCACGCGAGGGTCGCGCCTACGACCGGCCGCGCGCCATGGCCGACGCGCGTGCCGCCGGCCTGACGGGTTGGGAAGACGCCTTCGGCGAAACCTCGGACCCGGCCGGCGTGGCGGCCGAAGCCAAAGCCGCCGGTCTGGCCATGCGTTCGGCCTATGTCTTTGGCACTTTCCACACTGCCGAAGCGGCCGCGCTCAGCCATGACCATGCGCTGAAGGTCTGCGACGCGCTGATGCCGCATGGCGTGACGCGCTTCATCTCGAACCCAAACCCGCTGCCGGGCGGCGCCTTGAAGTCTGACGCCGAATTGCGGGTGCAGGCTGGGGAGCTTGAACGGCTGGGGGCTTCACTGCGCGCCCGGGGGGCGGAGCTTCTGTTTCACACCCATTCCCCTGAAATGCGCGCCTCAGCGCGTGAGTTTCACCATATGCTTGTGGCAACCGACCCACTGTCGGTGCGGCTTTGCCTTGATCTGCACTGGATCTGGCGCGGCGCCGAGAACTCTCAAGTCGCGCTGGAGGACATCATCCGGCTTTACGGCGACAGGGTTTCGGAACTGCACATCCGGCAGTCCCAAAACGGCATCTGGCACGAGACGGTCGGAGAGGGCGATATCGACATGGCCAAGATGGCCGAGATGCTGAAGGCCAAGGGTGCAAAGCCGCTTTTGGTGATCGAGCATGCCTATGAAGAGGCAACCACCATGACCCTCAACCCGGTGGCCGCCCACGCGGCATCGACCGACTATGTCAAGCGCGTCTTTGGCGCCATCGCAGCGTGAGGATAAGATGACCCGCATCCTGATCATCGGCGCCGGTGCCATCGCGCACCACCACGCCAACGCCGCCCGGCTGATCCCCGGCGCGCAGATCCTTTCCGCTGATCCGTCAGAAGCTGCCCGCGCCAAGTTTGCCGAGGCCTTCCCCGAGGCGCGGCTTTTCGAGGCTCCCGAGGCCATGCTGGCAGAGGCACCGGCCGGCCAGGCGGACATCGTCGTCGTCGCGGTGCCGCCCTGGCTGCACGCGCCGATGGCAGGCCTGGCGCTGGCGGCCGGGTTCCACATCCTGTGCGAAAAGCCGCTTGGCCGCGATCTGGCGGAGGTGGACGCGATCCTTGCCGCGGCAGCCCGGGCGGGCCGGATGGTCGGAGACTGCGCTGTGCGGTTCAATGGCCAGCCGGCTGCTGCTCGCGTCCGCGAAATCCTCGCGGCGCAGGAACTTGGCCGGCTGAACCTTGCCCGCATGATCAACCGCACCCCGCGCATGCGGCCCGGGATCGAATATCAGCCTGTCAGTCGCTGGTTCCTTGACCGTGAAAAGGCCGGGGGCGGGGTGCTGCTGGATTGGGCGGTCTATGATCTTGGCATGCTGTTTGACGTGCTGCGCCCGGTGTCCGTCACGGTCAAATCTGCCTGGATTGGCGGTGTCGAGGGTCGCGACGATCCGCCGGAATTCCCGGTCGAGGTGGAAAGCCACGCGGCCGCGATGCTGGAACTGACCCTGCCGGACGGTGCGAGACTGCCGCTGCTGTACGAGCGCGCCAATGGGGTGAACGGGCCCGCACTCTACGAGCTGTCGGTCGAGGGCACCAAGGGCGGATTGTCCTGGCAATGGCTGCCTCCTTATGGGGACGAGCAGACCAAGGTTACCCGCTATGTCGATCTTGGCGGAAAGGTGGAGGCCGAGGTCGAAACCCTGCCGATGGGCGAGCACCCGCATTTCCACCACGCGCCGTTGCTCGGTCTCGTGCGCCGGATTGCCGGACAGGATTCGGTCTCGCTGGACGAGGTCGGCATCCGCTTCAACTTTGCCACCATTGCCGCAATCTATCAGGTGGCAGAAACCGGCCAGTCGGTGACTGTGAACCGGTGACGGGGGAGGGCGGCTTTGACGCCCGGGTGAACGATCGCCGGGCTTGTTTTGTCGATACGGAAGTCCTTTCTGAAAGGCTGAAGCCATGACGGTAACCGCAGATAGCGCACGAGACTACTCATTGACCGGGGTCGATACTGAACGTGCAAAGGCCGAGGGGCTTGCCAATGCGGATTGGTATCACACCGACGTTCCGCGTAAGGTGATGAAAGAGCTGATGCAGCGCCGCGACGGCCGGGCGATCCGCGACACGGCCTTGTGGTTCGCGCTGCTTGGCCTGACGGCCTGGGGCGGGATTGCCTTTTGGGGCAGCTGGTCATGTGTGCCCTTCTGGTTCGCCTATGGCGTTCTTTACGGTTCGGCCTGCGACAGCCGCTGGCACGAATGCGGTCACGGCACGGCCTTCCGCACCCAATGGATGAATGACTTGGTCTATCACATCGCCTCGTTCCAGGTGGTGCGCAATCCCGTTTCCTGGCGCTGGAGCCATGCGCGCCACCACACCGATACGATCATCGTCGGTCGCGACCCCGAGATTGCCTGCATGCGCCCGCCGAATGTGGTCAAGCTGCTGGCGGCCTATGCCGGCGTCTATGGCATGTGGGAATCGCTGGTTGGACTGGTCAAGAACGCCTTGGGCCAGCTGACGGACGGCGAAAAGGACTATATCCCGCAGACGGAATGGGCCAAGGCGATCCTCGCGGCCCGTCTCCACATGGCGGTCTATGCCGCGACTCTTGTCGCCGCCGTCGCCTGGCAAAGCTGGATTCCGCTGATGCTGATCGGCGGGCCGCGCATCTATGGCGCCTGGCACATGATCATGACCGGGCTGATCCAGCATTGCGGCCTGGCCGAAAACGTGACCGACCACCGGCTGAACAGCCGGACCGTTTACATGAACCCGGTCAGCCGCTGGCTTTACTGGAACATGAATTACCACGTCGAACATCACATGTTCCCGATGGTGCCGTATCACGCATTGCCGCGCCTGCATGAGGTTCTGAAACACGACTTGCCGGTCCCGAATTCGTCGATCTGGGATGCCTACCGCGAGGCCATCCCTGCCGTTCTGCGTCAGGCAAGGGACCTGAACTACGCCGTCCGCAAACCCTTGCCGCCCACTGCGAGGCCCTATCAGGAAGGAGCCACGAATGGCTGAATGGACCCGAGTTTGCCCGGTCGATGACATTGACCCCGAAGACGTCATCCGCTTTGACCATGCTGGTCGCACCTATGCGGTCTACCGGGCCGAAGATGGCACGGCCTTTGCCACCGACGGGCTGTGCACCCATGAAAACGTGCATCTGGCCGATGGTCTGGTGATGGGCGACCAGATCGAGTGCCCCAAGCACAACGGGCGCTTCAACATCAAGACCGGGCAGGCCCTGCGCGCGCCGGTCTGTATCAACCTGAAGACCTGGCCCGCCCGTGTGGTGGACGGCCATATCGAAATCGAGGTGTGACTTGGCCCGCAAACGCCTGACCGTTGCCGATATCGCCGCCCTGAAGGGCAAGCGCCAGCTGACCATGCTGCGCATTTTCAGCCTGGACGAGGCCGCTGCCGCCGAGGCTGCCGGGATCGACGTGGTGTCGCTGCCGCCCGAACTCGTCACCCATCCGCGCTATCGCGAAGTTGCGCCATCTCTGTTTTCGATGACCGGCGCCACGCATCTGGAGGCGGGCACCAAGGAAGATTACCTGCGCTGGTCCGGCGATATGCTGAACCGGGGAGCTGACGCGGTCTATTGTTCCGGCTCGATGACCACTGTGGAATTTCTTGCCCGCGAATGGATCCCGGTCGTGGGCCATGTCGGCCTGGTGCCGGCGCGGGTCGGTTGGACCGGGGGCTACAAGGCTGTCGGCAAGACGGCAGAAACTGCGTTGGCCATGTATCACGAATGCCTGGCCTATGAGCGCGCCGGGGCGATTGCAGTCGAAGTAGAAGTGGTGCCGCCGCAGGTCGCCGCCGAAATCAGCCGGCGGATGAAGCGGTTGTCGCTGTGGTCAATGGGCGCGGGCGCGGGATGCGATGCGCAATACCTTTTCGCAATGGACATTCTTGGTGAACACAAAGACCATATGCCGCGGCATTCAAAGGTCTATCGCAACTTTGCTGCGGATTATGACCGGTTGCAGGCCGAACGCACGGCCGCCTTCCGCGAATTCGTGGCCGATGTTCAAACCGGTGCATTTCCAAGCGATCAGTATTTGGTGAAGATGGAGGAAGCCGAGCTTGCCGCCTTCAGGGCACGGTTGCCGGTGGAAGAATGACAGCCAGCGGCAGCCGCCACACCCTGAGCACCGGGGGTATTTCCCTACGCTTTGCGCCAGATTGCGGCTTTCTGTGCGATTTGACCGTGACCGATGGCGGACGGCAGCTGCGGCCGATGCACCGCGCTCCCTGGATCGGCGAGCCGATGCCCGCCGATACCGCGCCGCATCTGGGGCAGATGCAGGGCGATTTCTTCTGCGCGCCGTTTTGCGATGGCGGGGGCGATGCGCCGATCTTTCATGGCTGGCCCGCCAACGCCGCCTGGGCGGTGAGCAATCATCAGGCCGACCGGCTGGAGGCGCACATGCCGCACATGGTTCAAGGTGCCGATGTGACAAAGCGCATCACGCTGCGCGACGGCCATCCCTTTGTCTACCAGTCGCACCGCTTTGACGGCGGCACCGGCACGATCTCGGTCGCGAACCATGCCATGGTCACGCTGCCTCGGGGCGGGCTCATCAGCCTGTCGCCCAAGCGCAGGTTTGCCACCATCGCTGCACCGCTGGAGACCGACCCGGCCCGTGGCCGCTCGGCCCTGGCCTATCCGGCTGAAAGCACCGACCCGCACCATTTCCCGGCGGCGGATGGCGGGACGCTCGACCTGACGCGCTATCCCTTTTGCGCCGGGCACGAGGATTTCGTCATCGCCACCGAAGCCGAAGGTAGCCCTCTGGGTTGGGCGGCGGTGGTGCGGCTGGGTCAGGGCGACCTTTATCTATCGCTGCGCAATCCGCTGCAACTGCCGATGACCATGCTCTGGCACTCGGACGGGGGGCGCGACTATGCCCCTTGGTCGGGGCGCCACCGCGCCTGCCTGGGGGTGGAAGAGGGCTTTGCCCCCCATATGCTGGGGCAACCGGGGGGGCTTGCCTTGGGTGGCGTGCTGGATGTCCGCCACGCCATCGGCTGCATCGCCTGGCCCTCCGAGGCGCGGGTGACCGGGGTTTCCGCCACGCGAGACAGCCTGACCGTCACTGCCGAATCCGGCCTTGTCCGCACCGTTCCTTTCGATCTGGCTCACCTTTTTCCCTAAGGAGACCGCTATGCCCGCCAAGTTCCGCGTCGTCGGCATCAACTTTGATCACATGCATATGGGCGATCTGTTGCGCCAGGTGCATGACCACCCCGAGGCCGAGATCACCGGCATCTGCGACCGCGACCCCGCGCGCATGAAGCAGGCCATCGCCAATTTCAACCTGCCCGCCGACCGGGTTTTCAGCGATGTCGCTGCCTGCATGGCGACAAAACCCGATCTGGTGATCCTTTGCCCGGCCACCGCCGACCATGCCGCCTATGTCGAGATGGTGGCGCCCTTTGGGTGCAACATCGTGGTGGAAAAGCCCTTTGCGGCCAGCCTTGCCGATGCCGACCGGATGATCTCGGCCTGCGCGGCCTCGGGGGTGCGGCTGGCGGTCAACTGGCCGCTGGCCTGGTATCCGTGTCATGTCACGCTCAAGCGCATGATTGATGCGGATATGATCGGCGCAGTGCGAGAGGTGCATTTCTACGATGGCAACCGCGGGCCGCTTTACCATCTTGCCGACAAGGTCGAGGTGACGGCCGAGGAGGTCGAGCGGCAGAAGCCCGGTTCATGGTGGTACAAGGCCGCGTCAGGGGGCGGGGCGCTGCTGGATTACCTTGGTTATGGCGCGACGCTTGGCACTTGGTTCCTGAATGGCGAGGCGCCGATCGACGTGACCTCCACCACCTGGGCTGCCCCGGGGCTGGAAGTGGACGAGCATTCGATCACCGTGCTGCGCTATGCCCGCGGCATGGGCAAGATGGAGACACGCTGGGGCACCTTCAGCGACCCTTGGGTTCTGCAGCCGCAACCCAAATGCGGCTTTGTGGTTGTCGGAGAACGGGGCACCATCTCGTCTTACGATTTCGAACCCCA
>CAXNKP010000013.1:0-15291 GCA_964202815.1 Stagnihabitans sp.
GATGCAACAAGAGGATAAGCCGAAAGGCTTTGACGACTTTGAACTGCGTCTCGGCGATCTTATGCGTGGCGAGCGCGCGACTTTGGGCAAGTCTTTGCTGGATGTGCAGCGCGAGTTAAAAATCAAGGCAACCTATATCGCGGCCATAGAAAATACCGACGCGGCTGTGTTTGAATCGCCCAGTTTTGTCTCAGGCTATGTGCGGTCTTATGCAAAATATTTGGGCATGAATCCGGACGAAGTCTTTGCCCATTTTTGTCGCGAGGCGGGTTTTGAAGTTGCCCATGGCATGTCGGCGGCCGCGTCAGGCCAGACGATAAAGGCTGCGCGCAACCGCCAGTCGGTGCAAAAGCACGACCCCTTTATCAATGCCAGTTTCGTGCCGAAAAGTACGAGTGTGTTTTCCAAAATCGAAGCGGGCGCTGTTGGCTCTTTTGCGGTTTTGATCGCCTTGGTTGGCACCTTGGGCTACGGCGGTTGGTCGCTTTTGCAGGAAGTGCAACGCGTGCAACTTGCGCCAGTGAACCAAGCCCCGATTGTTTTGGCAGAAATTGATCCTTTGGCCGAGGTAAATGTTGATGCGCCTTTGGCGGTATCATCCGGGCTGTCGGACCAGGGGGAGGGGCGGACAGCCTCTGCCACGGGGGCGGCTGCCGATATCCTGTATCGCCCTCAAGCCCTGATCGTGCCGGTGATGACCCCGCGCGATGGCCCGATCGCCGGCATCAACCCCAATGCCGAAGTTCTGCCGACCCAATCGGCCGTTGAGCAAGCCGTTGCAAAGGCGCAAACGGTAGAGCCTGAGGTGAAGGTCGTGGCCGATGCGGCCCCCGGCGTCGAGATCTTGGCGGTTAGGCCCAGTTGGGTGCGTGTTTCTGCCGTCGATGGCACGGTTTTGTTCGAAAAGATCCTTGATTCGGGTGAGCGGTACATCGTGCCTGCTTTGGCCCAAGCCCCGGTTTTGCGCGCCGGCAATTCTGGCTCGGTGTATTTTGCGGTGAATGGACAAACCTACGGCCCCGCCTCTCCCAGTTCGCAGGTGGTCAAGAACTTGTCTTTGGCGGCCAGTGATTTGACATCGGCCTATAAACTGGCCGATCTATCCGGCGATGCGGATCTGGCGCGTTTCGTGGCAGTCGCGGATGCGTCTGAAGTGGCGCCTCCTGACGATACAGTCGAAACGTCACCGGCAAACTGAAATTCTGTGCTGTCTGAAGTTGCAGGTGCGCCGACAAGCGCTTATCGTGCAATGATAAAGCATGAGGACCGCATGACTCATAACCCGATCCGTCCGTGGCGCAACATTGACCGCCGCGTGAGCCGCCAAATCCGCGTTGGCCGTGTTCTGGTTGGCGGTGATGCGCCGATCTCTGTGCAGACCATGACGAACACGATCACCTCGGACGTCAAGGCGACCTTGGAGCAGGTCCAACGCTGCGCCATAGCCGGCGCGGATATCGTGCGGATTTCCACCCCCGATGAAGACGCCACCCGTGCCCTGAAGGCCATCGTCGCCGAAAGCCCTGTGCCCATCGTGGCCGACATTCATTTCCACTACAAACGCGCGATCGAGGCGGCAGAGGCGGGGGCCGCCTGCTTGCGCATCAACCCCGGCAATATCGGCGACGCCAAGCGCGTGGCCGAAGTGGTCAAGGCAGCCAAGGACCACGGCTGTTCCATCCGCATCGGGGTGAATGCAGGATCCTTGGAAAAGCACCTTTTGGATAAATATGGCGAGCCTTGTCCCGACGCTATGGTCGAAAGCGGGATGGACCATATCAAGCTTTTGCAAGACCATGACTTTCACGAGTTCAAAATCTCGGTCAAGGCGTCAGACGTCTTTATGGCGGCGGCGGCCTATCAACTACTGGCCTGTGTCACCGATGCGCCGATCCACCTTGGCATCACCGAGGCGGGGGGGCTTACATCGGGCACGGTGAAATCGGCCATCGGTATGGGTAATCTGCTTTGGGCGGGCATCGGCGATACGATCCGCGTCAGCCTTTCGGCCGATCCGGTGGAAGAGGTGAAGGTTGGGTTTGAAATTCTAAAAAGCCTTGGGCTGCGCCACCGCGGGGTGACGATCATCTCTTGCCCCTCTTGCGCGCGGCAGGGGTTTGACGTGATCAAAACGGTCTCTGCGCTGGAAGATCGCTTGGCCCATATCACCACCTCGTTGAGCCTGTCGATCATCGGCTGCGTGGTCAATGGTCCTGGAGAAGCGTTGATGACCGACATAGGCTTTACCGGCGGTGGCGCGGGCAAGGGTATGGTCTATCTGGCTGGTAAACAGGCCCACACGTTGGGCAATGACAAAATGATCGACCACATCGTTGATCTCGTCGAACAAAAAGCCGCCGAACTCGAAGCTGCCAAGGTCGACTAATCCCGTCATCTTGGCAAGAATATGCGCGGGGATGATGCGGGATAAGACATCCTCCCATGCAGAATTTCCGCTCAGAACGCCCGGCCGGTGGCCGGGTTGCTGTCACGCGCCCTTGGGCTTTTCAGCCTGCGCGTTCTTGGTCGACGATCTGCTGCATATCCGCCTTCGGCGCATAGCCGCGCAGCATTTGACCACCGATCACAAAGGTCGGTGTGCCGGTGATGCTTAACTCGGCAGCCAAGGCGTGGTTGGCTTGGAGCACACCCAGCACCTCTGGGCTTTCCATCTTGGCGGCCACTTCGGCCGCATCAAAGCCCAAACTTGCAGCCAAGCGGCCCAAAGTCTCGGGGTCGGGCGATCCACGCAATCCGATCAATCCGTCATGCACGGCCTTATAGGCCGCATCGCCATGCAGACTCCGCACGGCGATGGCAAATTTCGCCGAAATCAGAGACTCCTCGCCCAAGAGGGGCAATTCCTTCACCACAAAGCGGATATTGCCGTCGGACTGGACCAGATCCTCCACCTCGGCATAGGCTTTGCGGCAATAGCTGCAGCGATAGTCCATGAATTCAACGATAGTGACATCGCCCTCAAGATTGCCGCCCACCCAACTGGACGGGTCCTTGAAAATTGCCTCGGCGTTGGATTGCAACATTTGCACGTCTGCCTGTTGCGCCTCTTGCGCCTGCCGGTCTTGCAGAACTTGCATCACCTCGACCATAACTTCGGGATTTTCTAGCAGATATTGGCGCACTTCGGCGCGAAATGCGTCTCTTTCGGTGGGCGTCATCTCGCCCAGGCCTCCGGCCACGGCGGCGAAGGGTATCAGGCACAAAGACAGGGCGCGGACGAAGCGGAGCATGGGAAACCTTTGATCAACGCAGCCCAAGACAGGGTGCTGCACAACAGGATATAGCCTCCAAGATGGGGCAGGACCACGCAGAGTGCAATCCCCGTTTGCGCCCGCGGCATCGGCGGGATTGCACCGCCTTCCTTTGGCCCACCTCTCAAGCTTTTTGACCTTGGGCACGGCTTGCCTGTATAAGGGCCATTCATGGAGGGGGTGCGCCGTGCTGCGTTTTATCGTGTCGCTCTTCGGAGCCATTTTCTCGATGATCGTTATGGGTTTGCTTTTTGCGGCCCTGACGGTGGCGGGCATTTTTTCCATCTACGGCCGCGACTTGCCCAGCCATGAAAGCCTGGCCCAATATGCACCGCCCACGATCAGCCGGATCTATTCGGCTGAAGGCAAGTTGATGGACGAATTCGCCAGTGAACGCCGCCTGTTTGTACCGATTGGCGACATTCCCGGCCTTGTCAAAGACGCGTTCATCTCGGCCGAGGATAAGCATTTTTACACCCATGCCGGCTATGACGTGCAAGGCATGGGGGCGGCAGTCTATGAGGCGATCAAGACGCGCGGTCAAACCAAGCGGGGGGCTTCGACCATCACCCAGCAAGTGACCAAGAATTTCCTTCTGTCTGGCGACAAGACCGTGGCGCGCAAGATCAAGGAAATCATTCTGGCCACACGGTTGGAACAGACGCTCTCCAAAGACCGTATTTTGGAACTTTACCTCAACGAGATTTTCCTTGGCCAGAATTCCTATGGTGTCGCTGCTGCTGCCCAAACCTATTTCAACAAAACGCTAGAGGAGTTGACCCCCGCCGAAGCTGCAACCCTTGCCTCATTTCCCAAAGCGCCGTCGGAATTTCACCCCGTGCGCAACAAGCCCCGACTGGTGGAACGGCGCGATTATGTTCTGACCGAAATGGTGCAGAATGGCTATCTTGATCCCGCCTTGGGCCAATCCGCCGCAGCCGAACCCTTGCGTACCGTGCAGGGTGGCGACATTCCCGCCTTCCGCACCGATATGCCGCCGCGTGACTATTTCACCGACGAGATTCGCCGCCAATTGTCGGGCACCTTCGGTGAGAATGAGTTCTTCTCGGGCGGCCTGTCGATCCGCGCCACCGAAGACCCTCAGATGCAACAGATCGCAGCCAAAGCCCTGCGCGACGGGCTGGAAGGCTATGACCGCGATCAGGGCGTGTGGCGGGGCACCGGCAAAACCCTGCCGGCAGAATCGCTGACACCCGACGCTTGGCGCAGTGCCTTGGCAGATGTGGCGGGATTGCCGCGCGATGTGGACAGCTGGCGTGCCGCTGTGGTGCTGTCGGTTCAGGACTCCACAGCCACGCTGGGCATTGAAGGGCAGGACGACACCGCCGAAATCCCTGCCAAAGACGTCACTTGGGCGCGCAAGCGCTTGGCTGACGGTGCATTGGGGCGCCAAGCCAAGGTGCCTGCGGATCTGGTGGCCTTGGGCGATGTCGTCATGGTGCGCCCCGTGCTTGGTGACGACGGCTCTTTTGACCACTGGTCGCTGCGCCAAGTGCCCGAGGTGCAGGGCGGTTTTATGGCGATGGATGTGAACACCGGGCGTGTCATGGCCATGCAAGGCGGCTTTTCCTATCAGGATTCGGTCTTTAACCGCGCCACTCAGGCCGCGCGCCAACCTGGATCCTCGTTCAAACCCTTTGTCTATGCCGCTGCCCTTGATTCACGCTTTACACCCGCCACGCTGGTGGTGGATGCGCCCATCATGGTCAACACGCCGCAGGGCCTTTGGACGCCCAAGAACAGCCATGACAAGTTCTTTGGCCCCGCCCCCCTGCGCACCGGAATTGAGCAAAGCCGCAACCTGATGACGATCCGCATCGCCAAAGAAGTGGGGATGGATACGATCGCAGGCTATGCCGAACGCTTCGGGGTTTATGACCAACTTCAGCCCCTGCTGGCCAATTCCTTGGGCGCGCAGGAAAGCACGCTGTTCAAGATGGTGGCCGCCTATGCTATGTTTGCCAATGGTGGAGAGCGCGTGGAACCCACCTTGGTTGACCGCGTTCAAGACCGCTATGGTGCCACGATCTACCGCCACGATAGGCGCAGTTGCGTGAACTGTGGCATGGACAGCTTGGCCCCGGGCGAGGGCCTGACCATCGTCACCAACCGCGAGCGTGTGATGAACGCCATCACCGCCTATCAGTTGACTTCGATGTTGCAAGGCGCGGTCCAGCGCGGCACAGCGACCAATCTGCAACTTCCTGTGCCTGTCGCGGGCAAGACGGGCACCACCAATGATGCCAAGGATGTCTGGTTCGTCGGCTTCACCTCGAATGTCGTGGCAGGGTGCTATATGGGCTATGACAATCCGCGCAGTCTTGGCCCCAAGGCCTTTGGTGGCACGCTGTGCGTTCCGGTGTTTCAGGCCTTCATGGCAGAGGCGGTCAAACGCTTTGGCGGCACCGATTTTAAAGTGCCTCCGGGCGGGCATTTTGTGAAGATCGACCGTTACACGGGCGAACATCTGGCGGATGACGCCACAGGCGAAAATGTGCAGGCCGAATATTTCCGCGATGACCAGGACTTGGTCTTTGGGGCCGAGGCGACGGTGGATGGCGGCTTTGCCATGGGCCAGGATCTGCCGGTCTTCGCCCCTGGCGAAACCTCAGAGCTGGCACCACATGAACCAATTGATCCCGCAGCCCCGCTGTCTGAGGCTCCGCTGCAGCCCCAAGCGCCCACCGACGGCGTCGAGGGCAAGGCCAAATTCGGCAGCCTCAGTTCGGGCGGGCTTTATTGACCTGGCAAAGGCGCTGGCATCCGACCCAAACCCCCTGTTGCGTCTTGCCCCGCCCGTCGTCTGTCGCTAAATCCGGCGCAACGCCGTAACTGGGAAGGTCTTTCATGCGCTCTGAAACCCTAAATCATGTCGATGCGATCAAAAAGTCGCTGCGGCTTTTGGGGCAGCGGATGGATATCGAAACCGCCCCGCACCGGATGGAAGAGTTCAACGCCCTGATCGAAAACCCCGATCTGTGGAACGACCCCGCCAAGGCGCAAAAGCTGATGCGCGAGCGGCAGGCGCTGATTGATGCGCAGTCCACCCATGATCTGATCTGGCACGGGGTGCGCGACAATGTCGAACTGATCGAAATGGGCGAGGCCGAGGACGATGCCGAGATCGTGGCCGAGGCGGAGGCCGCGCTGAAGGCCCTGATGGACCTTGCTGCCCAAAAAGAGCTGGAAGCCCTGTTGGACGGCGAGGCTGACGGCAACGATACCTTTCTTGAAATCAACGCCGGTGCGGGGGGGACGGAAAGCTGCGACTGGGCCTCGATCCTGTCGCGCATGTATGTGCGTTGGGCCGAGAAAAAGGGCTATACCGTCGAGATGCAGTCCGAAACCGCGGGCGAAGAGGCGGGGATACGTTCGGTTGGCTACAAGATCAGCGGCAAGAACGCCTATGGCTGGCTGAAATCGGAAGCGGGCGTGCACCGTCTGGTGCGCATCAGCCCGTTTGATTCGGCCGCACGGCGGCATACATCGTTCAGTTCTGTCTGGGTCTATCCGGTGGTGGATGACAATATCGAGATTGACGTGCAAGACAAAGACATTCGCATTGATACCTATCGCTCGTCGGGGGCTGGCGGGCAGCACGTGAACAAGACCGACTCGGCCGTGCGCATCACCCACTTTCCCAGCGGCATTGTTGTGACATCCTCGCTGAAGTCGCAGCACCAGAACCGTGATATTGCCATGCAGGCGCTGAAGTCGCGCCTGTACCAGCAAGAATTGGACAAGCGCAACGCGGCCATCTTGGAAGCGCATGAAAGCAAGGGCGAGGCGGGCTGGGGCAACCAGATCCGATCCTATGTTTTGCAGCCCTATCAGATGGTCAAAGACCTGCGCACCGGTGTGGAAACCAGCGATACCCAAGGTGTGCTGGACGGCGATCTGGACCGATTTATGGCCGCAACCTTAGCCAAGGACGTGTCCGGCAAAAGCCGCGCTGATGCGATGGGGGAAGATTAAGCCCGCCGGATCAGACCAAAGGCCGATACAAGGGCCGCGGCCAAGGCTAGCACCGCACAGGTTGCGGCAATATGGCCAAAGGCCAAACTGCTTGCAGCTTGATGTGCGCCATTGGCGTGGTCCAAAGCAAAACCCGGCATCATAGGGCTGATGGGCCCGTAAGACCAAAGCGCAATCCGCCCCATCAGCGCCACCGCGATCAACCCCGCAGCCCGTGCCGTAGCATTGTTGATGCCAGACGCGGCCCCTTGGTCACTTTCGGGCGCTGCCGCCATCACGCAAGCGGTGAGCGGCCCCACCACCAAGGCCAGCCCCAAACCCGTCAGCAGGCAAAAGGGGGCCGTCAGGCGCCAGAAATCTTGGGCTGGGGCGAAGGAGGCGATCAGCGCATAGGCGCAGGCCACCATCAGGCTGCCCACCGTCAAAGGCCAGCCAAAGCCCACCCGCTGTGCCAATCGGCCTGCCCGCCCTGACAGGGTGGCAATACAGATCGAAATCGGCAAGAACGCCGCTGTCACCCCCAAGGGGCTGATATGCCAAACCGAAATCGCCGTCATCGGCAGATAGAAACTGACCCCGTTCAACCCGATGTACAACAGCAGTGTCGCCAGATTGACCGCGCTAAACGCCCGATCGCGAAACAGATCCAACCGGATCATCGGTGCGGACAGGCGCTTTTCCACCCAGACAAAGGCCAATCCGGCCGCACCTGCCAGCAAAGCTGCAGGCACGGCCAAAGCTGGCCCCTCGGTCAAGGCCACAGCCATTGCCCCCAAGCCCAGAGTGGCCAACGCCGCCCCCCACAAATCCACCGGTGTGCCCGGACGGCCAGCATCGGGGATGGCGTGGCGCGCCAAAAGCCACAGCGCGCCGGCCCCCAGCGGCAGGTTTAACGCAAATATCACCCGCCAGACCTCTGGCCCGCCCATGGTCAGGACCAACCCGCCCAAAATCGGCCCCCCCGCCGTCGTCGCGGTGGACGCCGCAGCCCAAAGCCCCAGCGCGCGGCCCCGATCCGCCCGGCTATAAGCACGCGAGACGATGGTCATCGACCCCGGCACCATAAAGGCTGCCCCCAAGCCCTGCAGCACCCGTGCCGCAATCATCAAGGGCATCGAAGGCGCAACTGCACACAGCAGCGAGGCCGCCATAAAGGCCACGATCCCGCCCTGAAACACCCGAACCACGCCAAAGCGGTCTGACATGGCCCCGCCCACCAGCACCAACGAGGTGACCGCCAAAAGATATCCCGCCTGAACCCAACCGGCCGTGGCCAGCGACCCGCCCAAGCTGTCTCGGATCGCGGGCAAGGCAATGGCTGTCACCGAGGAATCAATAAACCCCATGGCCGAGGCCATGACGGCTGCCGCCAAAAGATACCCCGGCGTGCTGCGGCAAATGGGAGAAGTTCTTGACATGCCGCACCTTTTGCCCGACAGGCCCCGCCTGTTTCGGCCTTTGGCGACCGTGAGCGGGTGTCTTACGCCGGTTTACTGACGACAGGGCAATCGGTCAGTCGGCGACTGTGTCGCCCGATTGGCCCGCCGTCGGTGCTGGCAAGGCGGTAAGACCGACGGACAGCGGATCATCCTGACGCTGCACCGAGCCTTCAAAATGCGCGCCTGATTCGATGGCGATGGTCTTGTGGATGATGTCCCCCTCAACCCGGGCTGTGGATGTCAGGCGCACCTTCAGGCCGCGCACCCGGCCTATGACCCGCCCATTGACGACGATATCATCGGCCACAATCTCGCCCCGGATCGTGGCAGTTTCTGCTACGATCAGCATATGGGCGCGTATATCACCTTCGACAGTGCCTTCGATCTGAATATCGCCCGCAGTTTTCAGGTTGCCGACGACCGATAAATCCGTCGACAGGATGGATGGCACCGATTTGCTTTTGGGCGGCAAGGGCACATAGTCTGCGGCGGGCTTTGACAGCGCCACTTCCGACGATTTGGCTTTTTCGGGTTCGCTCGACTTGGTGCCGGCTTCGTTGATGCGGCTTTTAGAAAACATCTTTGGCTGCCCTTATGAAAGTCATCGGGTTCACGGCCTTGCCGTTCAGCCGAACCTCGTAGTGAAGGTGTGTCCCAGTGGATCGGCCTGAGTTTCCCATATCACCAATTTTTTCGCCACGCGATATCTTTTGGCCAACTTTTACGTCAATTTGCGATAAATGGCCGTAGCGCGTTTCGATTCCGTTGATGTGTTGGATCTTGACCAGCTGCCCATAGCCATTTTCCCAGCCGGCATGGGTGATCTTGCCATCAGCGGTGGAATAGACGGCGGATCCGTAGTCGCCTGCCAAATCTTGCCCTTCATGCATCCGCGCCGATCCGTTGATCGGATCCATGCGCCCGCCAAAGTCTGACGTAAAGCGAAAGCGGGTTTGCAAGGGCAGACCCAGAGGAACCTTGTAGGCTGCAATGCGGTAGATATTCAGCATGTCCAACCCCTGCAAGATTGCATTGGCCCGCGCTTCGTCTGGGCTTGGGGCCTGCCCCATGCTGGACAACGACAAGGGCGACAGGGGGCCACCTTGGCCGGAATAGCCCAACTTCACCGATTCTATCAAATCCTCGGGGTTTAATCCTGCGGCGGTGAACATTTTGTTCAGCGGCGCAACCGAGATGGTCAGCGCCTGTTCCAACTTCCCAAATATGATGGCGTTGCGTGTTTCCACCTGCAATTTCTGCTGGGCCACAGCGGCGGTTTTGGCCTGTTCAGCGGTGATATCTGCAGCTTTGGAATCGCGGTCTTTGGCCGTTTCGGTCAAGGCGCTGGCCATCAGGCCCAAGGTTTTGGCGACATCGCGGGCAGCGCCAAGATCGCTTTGGGGAGATCTGGATTGTTGGGTGTTGGCCGCAGTGGCTTGGGCCAGTTCGTCGCGCGCTTCGTCGCGTTCATGGATGGTGCGGCGCAGGGTGTTTTGGATCACGTCGATCCCCGTCTCAAGTTCGCGCAACCGGGTTTCTGAGGCCAAGAGCCGCTCTTGCATGGCCGAGACTTGGCCCAGCGCCAGATTGAACCGCTCTTGTGCGCCCGCAGCCTCGGCCACGCGCAGGTCGCGGTCGTCGGACAGATCGTTCAGACGCTGCTCGAACAGGCTGGTTTGGCGTTGCACCTGCTCGCGCGAGGATCCGGCGTTGATGTAATCCATCAGCAAAATGGCCGAGGCGACAATGGTCCATCCCACCGTCAAAAATCCCACAAACGCGCCCAGGGCTTGGGTCATGGGGCGCAGGCGGACAAAGCGCGTGGTGGCCTCGGATTTCACGAAAAGCCGCTGCTCGGGAAACCAAGGCGTCAAGGTGGTGTCGATCCAGTGAGACAACCTGAAAAGCATGGCATGGGTCCGTTCTGGAACAGGTACAAGCGCGCAGCCCGGACCGGGCATCACGCCAGACCGAGAGTGCCGATGGGTTAGACAGCCTGGCCCAGCCTTTCAACCGCTTTGACGCGGCCTTGCACCACCCTTGCGGGATTCCGCCGCTAAGCCGCCTCTGGATCGAGGGCGGTGGCGTCTTTGTCATGCGTGAGGGGCCAGTAAAAATCGGGGGGAAGTCCCGCTTCGGCCCGTTTTTGCTCGTTGAAGGGCGGTTTCAAAAGCCCATGGAAATAGCGACGCACAAGGGTGTGAAAGGCATCCTTGGGGTCAAGCCCATCCCGGCCACACAGCCAGTTGAACCACTTTGACCCATAGGCCACATGGGCCACCTCTTCGGCATAGATCACCTGCAAGGCTGCCAAGGCTTGCGCGTTCCCCGCCTTTTCAAACAGCGCGATCATCCCCGGCGTTACATCCAAGCCCCGCGCTTCCAGTACCATGGGCACCACGGCCAAACGGCCCATGAAATCCTCGGCCGTGTCTTCAGCTGCACGCCACATCCCGGCATGGGCGGGCATCGCACCGTAAAAACTCCCCATGCTTTCAAGGCAATCACAGATGAGGTTAAAGTGCTTGGATTCGTCATCGGCAGCTTTGACCCAGTCGTCATAATAGCCCAATGGCATCGGTACGGCTGCAAAGCGGGCCAGAATGTCCCAATGCAGATCTACGGCATTCAACTCGATATGGCCAATGGCATGCAGCATGGCGATGCGCCCCAAGGCGCTGGTGGGCCTGCGTCGGGGTACATCGCGCGGCGAGAGAAGGTCTGGCTTTTCCGGTCGGGCGGGTTGGGCGGGTGGCTGTGCCGCGCCAATGGCCAAGGGCTGGCCCGCCGCACGGGCCGCGAACCAATCGGCCGCGTGTTTGCGCGACAGCGCCGTCTTGGTGCGGCCGTCGGCGGTCGTCAGCACCTCGACCGCCATATCGGACAGGGTTTTGCTCATGGGTCTTCTTTCTGGAAAGCGCAGCTTTAGCCCTTAAGATGGGCCAAAACTGCGGCCGCGTGGCCTTTGACCTTGTCTACGTTCCAGATATGCGCGATTTTGCCGGTGCCGTCGATCAAGAAGGTGCTGCGCAAGACGCCTTGCACCAGTTTGCCAAAGAACAGCTTTTCGCCAAAGGCGCCCCAAGCCTGCATGATCTGGGTGTCTTTGTCTGACAGAAGGGCCATCCCAAGGCCCATTTTCGCGGCAAACTTGTCATGCTTGGCCACGCTGTCTTTGGACAGGCCCAAAAGCACCACCCCCAAGGCCGCAAATTCGGGCAAAAGGCTGTTGAAATCCATAATTTCGTTGGTGCAACTGGGCGTGCCATCGGCCCCGTAGGTGAACAGAACCACGGGGGCAGGGCGCAGGCTGGACAGGGTCACGAGGGCCCCGCCATCGCGGGGCAGGGTGAAATCTGGGGCCATCTGGCCTTGGGCGATGTCATATGTCATGCGCGGCTCCTTGCCTTGCGAGGCGTTGTATTTTGCACATCTAGTTGCCTTTCGCCAAAGTTAAAGGCAACGGCTTTTCATGGGATGGATGAGGCAATCATGACAGCGTCAGGGCAGGGGGACGGGGCGGGGCAAGGGCCTGAAGCCCCTGTGGCACGCCCTGCCTTGAAATCGCCCTTTGTTGGCATGCGCAAAAACAGCGCGCGCACGCCCCGCAGCAGGGCCAAGCGCATTTCTGGCAGCGGGCTTCGGGGGCGGTTGGTGTTCTTGGCTATTGTCTTTGGCCTTGGCGTGCTGACGGTGCAGGTGTTGGGGCGCACCTTGCCCATGCCCGTCTGGATCGTGGCCGAACTGGAGGCGCGGTTGAACCGCAGTTTGGCCGATGCCTTGCCCGGCGGGGCCCTGTCGCTGGGCGGAATAGGTGTCACCCTTGGCGACGATTGGGTGCCCCATCTGGTGCTGGACGATTTGCGTTTGTTGCAAGCCGATGGCCAGACGCTGTTGGCCCTGCCAGAAACCTACCTAAGCCTTGACATCGCGGGCTTGGCACAGGGCCAATTGCGCCCCAAAAGCCTGCGGATCGTGGGCGCGCGGATTGAACTGCGCCGCGACCGGCAGGGCAATCTGGTGTTGGACATGGGCACCGGCCCCGGACCCAAGATTGACAAGCTTTCAATCGTCTTTGCCAACCTTGATCACGCCTTTGCCCTGCCTGCCCTCAGCCATCTGGCGACAGTGCAGGTTGAAGGGCTCAGCTTGTCGCTGACTGATCTGCGGGCTGGCCGCACGTGGCAGGTGGGCGATGGTCTCTTGTCGATCGAAAATCGTAAGGCCGAGATTGCAGCACAACTGAGCCTGTCGCTTGTCGCAGGCGGCACTGCACCGACCCATGCCGTGGTGACGGCCATTGCTGCCAAGGGGGCCGCCTCGGCGCGGGTGTCGGTACAGGTCGAAAATGTGGCGGCCAAGGATCTGGCGGCGCAAACGCCGGTGCTGGGGTGGCTTGCGGTGCTGGATGCACCCATCTCGGGGCGCTTGGCGGCCCAGTTGGATTCGGGCGGGATCACAACCCTAGACGGGCGGCTGGAGATTGGCGCGGGCGCCTTGCAGCCAGCCCCCAAGGCTACACCCATCCCCTTTGACCGTGCCAGCCTTGGGCTGGGCTATGATCCGGCCGCAGGGCGCATTTTGTTGACCGACCTGTCGGTGCAAAGCCGCACCCTGCGGGTAACGACCAAGGGCCATGCCTATCTGGTCGATGCCAAAGGCCAAAAGATCACAGGGGCGCTGTCCGGCCGGATCCCGGCGGCCTTTTTGGGCCAGATCGAGATTTCTGACCTCTCGGTTGACCCTGCGGGCCTGTTTGCAGCGCCAGTCACCTTTCACCAAGGCGCGGTGGATGTGCGCTTGCGGCTGGATCCTTTCACGCTCGACATCGGCCAGTTGGCCCTGAACGAAGGGGGGGAGCATCTAAGCCTTTCAGGGCAGATCACCACCGATCCGGCGGGATGGCGCGTGGGGCTGGACTTGACCCTGAACCAGATTTCGCGCGACAGGCTTTTGGCGCTTTGGCCGTTGCGCCTGGTGCCTGGAACGCGGTCTTGGGTTGAAACCAACATCCGCAACGCTGATCTGTCAGGCCTGCGCGCCACTGTACGTCTGGCCCCAGGGCAAGAGCCCAAGGCCGAACTGTCCTATAGCTACGCGGACGCGCAGTTGCGCATGATGCCCAAAATGCCCCCCGTCACGGGGGCGGATGGCTATGCCACGATTCAGGGCAAATCCTATACTTTGGTCATGTCAAAGGGCACCGTCACCCCGCCTCAGGGCGGCGCTTTGGATGTGGCGGGCACGGTGTTCTCGGTGCACGATATCACCTTGAAGCCTGCCGTTGCCGATATTGATCTGCATATGTCCGGAGCCTTGACCGGTGTCTTGTCCCTGATGGATCAACCGCCGTTTTTTTACCTGAAAAAGGCGGGTCAACCGGTGGATTTGGGGCAAGGGCGGGCCAACTTGAGGGCACAGGTAAGCTTTCCCATGAAGGGGCGGGTCATGCCTTGGGATGTCCGCTTTCAGGTGGAGGCCAAAGTGGCAGATTTCGCCTCCGACGTCTTGATCAAGGGGCATCGTTTGACCTCGCCCGTGCTGACGGTGGCGGCAAGGCCGGAGGGATTTACGATATCTGGCAAAGGCTTGATCGGCGCCGTGCCCTTTGATGGCCGCTTTGTGCAAGACCTGCCGGAAACCGGACTGACACCGCAAGAACAGGCGCTGCAAAATGGTCTGACGGAGGGTATTTATATCACCCCCGCCCCCCGTCCGGTACCGGCCGCCCAAATCACAGGCCAAGTGACCCTGTCGCAAGCGGCCGTTGCCGAGTTTGCCCTTGGCCTGCCGGACCGGATGGTGTCGGGCGAAGCACAGGCTGACATGACCCTTGATCTGCCCAAGGGCCAACCGCCACTTTTGACGCTGCGCTCTGATCTGGCGGGGATGACGCTGGCCATTCCCGAATTGGGATGGGCCAAACCCGCCAATGAGACGGGCCTCCTTGAGGCGGAGATGCGGTTGGGCGCTGAACCCGAGGTGACGCGCCTTGACCTGACCGGCGCAGGCCTTGCAGCCAAGGGCAAGGTGCTGCTAAATCCCGATGGCACGTTGAACGTGGCGCGGTTTGACAAGGTGAAGATCGCCCCTTGGCTGGCCGGTGCGGTCGAGATTGCTGGCCAAGGCCCTGATCGGCCCGTCACTTTGGCCCTGACCTCAGGCACGATTGATTTGCAAAACTTCCCCCAAGCCAGCGCTGCCGTGCCAGAGGCAAGCGCCACCGAGGGCAACGCGATCCGCGTCTCGGCCCAATCGGTCAAACTGGCTGAAAGCCTGCGAATCACCGGCTTTGAGGGTGATTTTACAACTCAAGACGGCTTTAATGGGGCCTTTAGCGGGTTGATTAATGAGACGTCGCCCATCACCGGTATCGCCGTTCCCAGCCGATATGGTACGGCGGTGCGCTTCACATCCGACGATGCCGGACAGGCGATGAATGCGGCAGGCGTCTTCTCCTCGGCGCAAGGCGGCAGTCTGTCCATGACCCTTATCCCCCGGCCCGAGGGGGGCACCTATGACGGCTCTGCCGCGATCAAGGACCTGCGTGTCAACAACGGCTCGGTCATGGTCGATCTGCTTTC
>CAXNKP010000014.1:0-13905 GCA_964202815.1 Stagnihabitans sp.
GCTGGGAGTCGCGCGGTGATCGCCCGCAGGGTTATGACGCGGGCTCTTCGGGGCCGGAAGATGCCCTGATGCTGCTGCACCGCGATGGCCGCCGCTGGCGCGAGATCAAGGAATGATCTTCCAAGCCTATAGCGACCGTGCTGCTCTGATGGCTGGTCTTTCTTGTGTGATCGCAGAAGAGTTGTCACAGGCCCTGCGCACTGGCCCCGCCACCCTGTCTGTTCCCGGTGGCACCACCCCCGGCCCGGTGTTTGATGCTTTGTCTGACGTCGATCTGGCGTGGTCCCGCGTCAGCGTGCTTTTGACTGACGAACGCTGGGTGGGCGCAGACAGCCCCCGCTCTAACACCCGGTTGTTGCGCGAACGTTTGTTGCGCGGCAAGGCGGCATCGGCACATCTTTTGCCCCTTTACGCCCCTTCCCCCCAGCCCGAAGATCGGCTGGACCAATTGGCCCAAGCCATTGCCCCCCATCTTCCCATCACCGTTTTGTTGTTAGGCATGGGCAATGATATGCACACGGCCTCTTTGTTCCCCGGGGCTGATCATTTGCCTCAAGCCTTGGCCCCCGATGCTCCCCTTTTGATGGCCTTGCGGGCCGATGCTGCGGGCGAGCCGCGCCTTACCCTATCGGCGCGTGTGCTGCAGGCAGCCCGCCATATCCACATCTTGATCACCGGCTCCGACAAGCGCCAAGCCTTGGACCGCGCCCTGACCCTTCCCCCCCTATTGGCCCCAATCTGCACGGTGCTTGACCAAGCCACCGTGCATTGGGCGGAGTAGCCCCATGCCCAACCGTTTTGCACCCCTGCAAGCCCATCACGCCCAAGTGGCCGACCGCGCGATCCTCAGCCTGTTTGATGGCCAGCGCGCCTCTGGTTTTTCGTTGCAGGTGGATGGGCTGCTTTTTGACTATTCCAAGACCAATATCGACGCCAAAGCGCTTGAACTGCTCTTGTCGCTGACCGAGGCTGCCGGGGTTGCCGCCAAGCGCGAAGCGATGTTCTTGGGCCAAAAAATCAACGAAACCGAAGGCCGCGCTGTCTTGCACACCGCCTTGCGTGCGGGCAACAGCGCTCGGATTTTTGTCGATGGCAACGATGTATTGCCACAGGTGCGTGAAACACGGGCGCGGATGACAGCCTTTGCCGATGGCGTGCGCTCGGGCATATTTCAAGGGCAGGGCGGGCCCATCACCGATGTGGTCAATATCGGCATCGGCGGATCGGATCTGGGGCCTGCCATGGCCACGCTGGCCTTGGCCCCCTACGGCGACGGGCCGCGGTTGCACTATGTCTCGAACGTTGATGGCGCGCATATTGCGGGCACCTTGCAGGGGCTGAACCCCGCGACGACCTTGGTGATCGTGGCCTCTAAAACCTTCACCACGATTGAAACCATGACCAATGCCGATACGGCCAAGCGCTGGATGGCGGGCAAAGTGGCCAATCCAGCTGCACAATTCTGCGCCGTCTCAACCGCTGCGGCCAAAACGCAGGCTTACGGCATTGATCCTTCCCGCGTTTTTGGCTTTGAAGATTGGGTGGGCGGGCGTTATTCGTTGTGGGGGCCGATCGGCCTTGGCCTGATGCTGTCCATCGGCCCTCAGGCTTTTGACCAGTTCCTCGCTGGCGGCCGCGCGATGGATGACCATTTCCGCGCGGCCCCCGTTGGGGCCAACATGCCCGTCCTGTTGGCCTTGGTGGGCCTCTGGCACACCCAAATCTGCGGCTATACCACCCGCGCCGTGCTGCCCTATGACCAACGCCTCTCGCGCCTGCCTGCTTATTTGCAACAGTTGGAAATGGAAAGTAACGGCAAGCGCGTGGGCATGGACGGGGTTGATCTGCCCTATCCCTCCGGCCCGGTGGTGTGGGGAGAGCCTGGCACCAATGGCCAACACGCCTTTTACCAGTTGATCCACCAAGGCACCCGCGTGGTTCCTTGCGAATTTCTGGTGGCCAAAGCGGGGCACGAGCCTGACCTTGCCCACCAACACCTTCTTTTGGTCGCCAATTGCCTCGCCCAATCCGAAGCCCTGCTGCGCGGCCGGTCTTTGGCGCAAGCAACAGCGATCATGGCGCAAAAGGGTCTGACCGGGGCCGAACTTGATCGCCAAGCCCGCCACCGCGTTTTTCCGGGCAACCGGCCCTCCACAACGTTGGCCTATGCCAAGCTTACCCCTTTCACCCTCGGCCAGATCATTGCCCTTTATGAACACCGCGTCTTTGTCGAAGGCGTGATCCTTGGCCTCAACTCCTACGACCAATGGGGTGTGGAACTGGGCAAGGAACTGGCTGTGGCCCTGCAACCCATTCTCGAAGGGCGGCAAAGCCCTGCGGGCAAAGACGGCTCCACCCAAGCCCTCGTGGCCTTCCTGCGCCCGTGATCCCCTTCACGCAGGCGAAAATACTCCGGCCTGCGGGGGGGGGCTGGCCCCCTGTTTAAGGGTGCTGTGCCCGCGCCGCCGCCATCTTGGCCGCCAGTCGCAGGGCCGCAATCGTGCTGTCGGGCTTGGCCAAGCCCTTGCCCGCAATATCAAACCCTGTGCCATGATCGGGCGAGGTGCGGATGAAGGGCAGTCCCAAGGTCACATTCACCCCACCGTCAAAATCCAGTGTCTTGATGGGGATCAGCGCCTGATCGTGGTACATGCAAATCGCCACGTCATAGCCCGCCCGCGCGCGGGGGTGAAACATCGTATCCGCCGACATTGGGCCGCGCAGATCAAATCCCTCGGCCGTCAATCGGGCAATCAAAGGCGCAATCATCTCGATCTCTTCGCGCCCCATGGCCCCACCTTCGCCGGCATGGGGGTTCAGGCCTGCGATGGCCAAGCGCGGATGGGCCAGGCCAAAATCGCGCTGCAATCCGCGAACGGTCACGCGGATCACCTCCTCCAGCAGGGCTGGTGTTAGGACTGTGGGCACTTTTGACAGGGGGATATGGATCGTGGCGGGCACCACCCGCAGCATCTCGGATGCGAGCATCATCACGACCGAGGCCCCGCCCGCCAGATGCGCCAGATATTCCGTATGGCCCGGAAAGGCGAAGCCCGCCCCCTCTTGCAGCGCTTTTTTGTGGATGGGCAGCGTGCACAGCGCCAGCGCTTGGCCGCCCTGCACCCACTCCACCGCGCGGGCTATGACGTCAATCACCCCTTGCGCATTGGCTGGATCGGGGCGGCCTGCAATGGCCTGTGCGCCAAAGCGGTGTGCCATCACCGGCAGCATGGCTTTTGGCACAAGTTGCACCTGATCGGGCGTGTCTATTTCGGCAAATGTGGTCCCTTGCGGCAAATGGCGCGGATCGCCCAGCCAGAAAAACGGCAGATCCGGCAGGGCCAAGCGGGCCAGAACGGCAATTTCGGCCCCAATGCCTGCAGGCTCGCCGCAGGTCAGCGCGATGGGCCGCGCGTGCGGCGCGCTCATTGCTGAACGATGATCGCTTGTGTCTGCAACTCTTGCAGATAGGCCGTGGCCAACAGAGCCAGCTTTTCATTCACCATCGCCGACTTGACATCATCGCGTGAGGCAGGAACCAGCGATTTGGGAATGCGGGTGCACAGCATCACCAATTCGCCCAGCCCGCTCCCCCCCGGCACGATGGTGCTTTCGCCCGCATCCAACCCCGACAGAACCGCGCGCAAGGCGGGTGGCACCGCGGCTTCGGCCAAGGTTTGGCGTTGCAGGGCCTGTTCGGGCATGCCTTGGGCCGCCACATTCAAGGCTGCGCAATCGGTGGCATTTGCCTGCACTTTGGTCAGATCCTGCCCTGACGTGGGCCGAAAGACCGCATAATCCACTTGCAAAGCGCCTTTGGCTGGGCCTGCCGCCTCGCTCTGGTCGCGCACCAGATAGATGGCCACGGCACCTTGCAAGACCACAGGTGTACTGATCTCGCCCGCTTTCAAACCGGCCAAGGCACTTGCCACCTGTGGCGGCAGTGTTGTCGTATCAATCCAGCCCAGATCCCCACCATTGGCGGCGGTGCCGCCCTTGGAAAAAATCCGCGCTGCATTGCTGAAGTCAGTGGGTGTTTTCATTTTACCGCGGATTTTCAGGGCCAAGGCCATGATGTCGGATGTGGCATCATCTGGGAGCACCAGTTCCGACACGAAGGCCCGCAAGTTGCCGCCCGAGGCGCCACCTTCGGCGATCCGGCGATCAATCTCGGCATCGGTCACGCGAATGCGGCCACCAAACTTGGCCCGCAGCACCGCGCGCCAGACGATGCCTGCCCTCACAAAATCACGGAAAGTTTGCGGTTCTACTCCGGCTTGCCCAATCGCCTTGATGAAATCATCTGGCGACATATTCGCGCGCGAGGCGAATTCCACCATGCCCGCCCGCACCTCGTCAGCGCTGACGCGCACGCCCAAGGTTCTGGCCGCGTCCATTTGCAGACGATCCGCGATCAAATCATTCAGCGCGCGCTTTTCCAAATCGCCCGTTTGTTGCAACCCTTGAAGAAACATCAACCGCTGGGTCAGTTCATAGCGCGTGATCACGGTGCCATTCACGGTGGCGGCGGGAACGAACAGATCCCCTTCAGCCTTGGCGCGGTTGGGCCCAAGGCCCATAGCCAAGAGTCCAAGGCCCAGGCTCAAGGCCAGTGCCAGTCGCATCTTGATCATCACTTTGCGCGTCATAGGCTCATTCCTGTTGCGTCACTTGCGGCATTGATGCTGCGGCCCTTGCGCAGCGCTTCCGCCAAATCCCAATAGTTCGACCATCAGTCCGAAATCTGTGCTCGGCTTTACACTAGTCGAGGACGTGTATCTGCGCGAGACAGAAAGATCGACCAAAAGGCATTCATTCTTGTAGACCAGTTGTAAACCTGCCTGCGCGCGGCTTTGTGTGGCCAGATCATAGCGGTCTGTCAGATGCGCCGTCCAGTTGCCTGTGATGGTATAGCTGCTGTCCAGCACAAGTTCGCGCACATCTTCGTCGCGGTATTCGGCCTTGTCGGCCAGAATATACCGATACCCGCCCGAGACCTTCACTTTCGGCCGCGTTATGTTAAACAGCATTTCGGCTTTGGTAATTTCCAGATCGGTATCCAGCAAAAGCCGCGACATCAGACCCAGATGGCCGGGGCTGTCCACGGATCCTGAAACCAGCCAATCCGACCGGGTCCCCGACAGCCCAGAGGGGTCGCTGAATTGTTCCAGATCGGTTTGGCGCAGCACCCGCCCCGCGGTGGCGCCCAGGGTCCATCCTGATGGTGCCGAGCGTCTGTAATGGATGCCCATGTTCACCCGTGTGCCGCCCTCAAACGCATCAGCGCCCGGGAAACGGTCAAGGCTGAACAGGTTGCTTTCATCAAATTCCACCAAAGAGGAATCCTCGTTGGGGATGTTTGTATCGGGATTGGGGGCAGAGACGATCTGCAAGACAGGTTCGATCACTTGAACAGTGCCGGTGTCATTGGTCTTTACCCAAGGCCAACGCAGCGCCAACCCGCCGGTGGCTGTGCGCCGATAGGGATGGCCCGCATAGACCACATCTTGGCTGATGCTGTAAAAATCCGCCTCGCCATTCAGGCTGGCAGAGATCTGCATGCCATTCCCATAGGTCCAATTGCGCCGCCAATCCCCCTTTAGGCTAAGGCGCGCCATGTCGCGACCATCGGCCACGTCGTCCCCATTCACGGCTGAGACATCTGAAGGGCGATACAGGCTGTGCATCTGAATTTCAAAACCGCCCTCGCCGCCCAGGATGGCTGGCACAAATCTGCGGTGCAGCACGAAATCTGACAGGGCAGCAGGTTGGGTTGTGTTGCTTTCGCCTTCGCGCAGCGAATGCAGTCCCGTCAGTTCGCCGGAAAAATAGGCATCCCGCTGCACGCGGGTGACACCTATGGTGGAGTCCAATCGGTCAGTTTCCGTGATCCCATAGTCTAGCAGATAGGCATCGTCGCTGACCATGATCCCATGAAAGGCAAGGTCATAGCCCCGGCCCAGATCAAAGTCGCCCGTGGCGGCAAGATAGCCCCGTGCTTTGCCGGGCAGGGTTTGGTCGGTTGTCAAAGCGCTGTTCATCGTCAGCGTGCCATGCCTGAAAGCCTGCCTGTAGCGCAGGTTCACGGTGCTGCCCCCGCCGAAGGTGACATAGGGCGTCAGCATCACATCGCGGTTGGGCCCAAGGACCACGAAATAGGGCAGCAGAACGCCGGTGCCCAAGGCCGTGCTGGTGCGGATATGGGGGATCAAAAAGCCGGTGGCCCTGTCCAGGGTCGGGTCGGGCACGCGCAAGAGGGGCAAATACATCACCGGCAGGCCGGCAAAGCGCAGGCTTGCGTCCGTGAACCAGATTTGTTGGGCCTTTGCGTCATGCACCACTTGGCGGGCGCGCATTTCCCACAGGGGCGTGGTTGATCCGGCACAGATGGTGCAAGACGACGCCGCGACATTGCGCATCGCTGTATAGCGCCCGCCTTCGCTGCGTTGCATCTGGCTGGCCGAGAGTTGCAGCTTTTGCTGCAACATGATCCGGGCCGATGTCAGCAATCCTTCGGTCAAATCAGCGCTTAAATCGGCTTGATCGGCCAGAACCACATTGCCCAAGCCGTCGTCGATGCGGATAGGACCCGTGATCGACAGACGGTCGTTCACCTGGTCATAAAGGATGCCAGAGGCGGTCAGATGCTGTCCCTTGAAGAACACCTCAACATGGCCGGTGGCGGACAAGACCGTTTGGGACTGCACGGTGACTTGATCGGCCACCAAAGTGGCCTGATCTGCGGCCCGCGCCGAGGCTGCCACAAGAAGCGCAAGGGCAAGCAGCAACCGGCGCATCAGCCATCCTCCAGATGCAGCAAAAAGCCCAAAGCCAGAAGTATGGCCGCGACAGGTGGGCTCCAAGCCGCCAAGATCACCGGAATCTGGCCATTCTCGCCCAAAACCTGACCGAAGTTGCGCAAAAAGAACACCCCAAAACCGGCCAGCAGCGCAAAAAGCACCAAACCACCCGTTTGCGCCATGCGGGCATGGCGCATGGTGAAGCCTGCCGCAATCAACACCATCGCCGCAAGAAGCAAGGGTTGGGCCAGTTCGATCTGGTACCAGACCAAATGGCTGCGCGCCGAAAAGCCCGCGCGTTCAAGCCCCATGATATAATCTGGCAAATTCCAAAAGCTGATCGCATTGGGCGTGCCGAAACTGTCTTGGATCCGCTCTCGCGTCAGGTCAGTGGCCAAGGTGGCGCCCTGCGCCATGATTTGTACACTGCGCTGGGGGTTGGCATCCGTCAGCGGCCACAGGCGCGCTTGGGTCAGGGCCCAAAAGCCTGGTATCAAGCTGGCCTCGGCCGCTTCGATCCGCTGGCTTGGGGTGCCATCGGGGCCGAAGGTCAGAAAGGTCACCTCGTAAAGACGGGTTCCGTCCAGATTGGCCCGCTTCGCCTCGATCACGGTTTGGCCGGCCCTGTCGCCTTGCCGCAGCCAAAGCCCGGCATCCGAAATCGACAGAATCGATCCGCCTCGGGCGTAGCCCGCCGATAAAACATCATAACGATGCGATGTCGCCGCCACCAAAGGATCAAACACCGCCACACCAAAGGCGCCAATGCCCAGCGCAGTCACAACCGGTGCCATCAAAAACGACAGCCCCGACCGCCCCGCCGTGCGCACCACAACCAGTTCTGATGACCGCGACAGGCCCAAAAACAAGGCTATGGCTGACAATGTAACGATCAGCGGCAAGATACGATAAAGGGTGGCTGGCACATGCAGGCTGGCCAGCAACAGCGCTTCAGACAGGCCAAGGGTCGTGTCTGAAAAGCGGCGGATCTGCTCGATCATGTCAATCATGACGAACAGCGCAAAAAACCCTGCGAAGATCTGCAAGAATAGCAGCAAGAAGCGCCGCGCGATATAGAGGTTCAATATCACGCCTGCCCCCTTTGGCCACGGCGTCGGCCTGCGGCCCGGCTTAAGAGGGCGGCGGCCAGCCCCAGTCCCAGGCAGGGCGCAACATAGGCTAAAGCCCATCCCCCGGCCACCTTGCGCCCCCAATCGGCGGCCGATGTATTCACCCCCTGCACCAAAATCAAAAGCGCTATCGCCAGCACAATCTGCCGCCACAGGCCAAAGCGGCTGAACCCGCCCAAAACCAGCGCGCCAAAGCCAATCAGCGTGACACAAACCGCCAGAAACGGCTCTGCAAAGCGGGTATGGCCTTCAAAAAGCAAGCTTTCAGGATCCTCACCCGTTTCCGCCTCAAGGGCGGGGGTGGGCCACAAAAGCTCTGCCGTTGTCAGGGATGAAGCATCGCGCCTGTGCGGTTGGGCGGCTGTCAGCAAAGCGCCAAGGTCAAAGGTGAAATCGGCAAAACGCGTCACGGCCAGACGTTGGGTTTTGCGGTCAACCGCTTGGACCATACCATCGAACATAAGGAGTTTGGGCCCCGCATCGCTGCGCACGAACAGCGCCTTGCGCGCAGTATAGGTAGAGCGCACCTCTGCCGCGCGGTTGTCGACCAAAAATAGGTCCAGCAATTCGCCTTGGGGCGATATGTCACGGATATACAGCGTCACATTGGGGGCAGGGTGGGTAAACCTGCCTTCAGAGAGATACCGCGCCGTCATATTCTCTGACATCGTCGCTCGCGCTGATTCGAGTGCGGAGCGGCTGACCGGCACCAGCACATGGCCCAAAATGGACATCAAGACCGCCACGGTCAGCCCAAAATACAAGACCGGACGCGCCAGCCGATAGGCGGAAAAGCCCGTGGCCTGCATGACCACCAACTCGCTTTCGCTCATCATGCGGTTGGTGACATAGACAGTCGCGATAAAGGCCGCGACTGGCAGCACGATCTTGATCACCAAGGGCAGCGTCAGCAGCGAGAATTCCAGAAAGATCAGCGCCGATTGCCCGTCACCGATCAATTGATCAAACAGGCCCACGGCCTTGTTCATCCAATAGACGCCCACCAGGACCAGCGCAAAAAACCCGAACAATTGCAGGAATTGCGACAGAAGATAGCGGTCGATCCGGGGCAAATCCGATCCTATGGTGTTTAGGGCGCAGGGCTTCTTGGTACAACCCTAACCCCAAAGCCGCGCGGGGAAAACTGATATCTGGCCAATTGCCGCTGTGAGGTCTAGCGTGATCAAAGTCTTGCCGGCGCAGGTTGTGTTCGGCCCTTTGGTGGAGTTGTCTTGATGACCGATGTCTTGGTTCCTGAAATCCTGTCCTATGATGCCGAAAATCTGGCCGCACGGCCGGGGCGGATTGTGGTTTTGGTCGAGGGCGAGGCGCCCTCTTCACCGGCTGCGCGGCGGTTGGACAGGGTCACGCGCGGCGCGGTCGCGCGGGCCATGGGGTCACAGGCTTGGGGCCGGACAAAACCGGGCGAGGCCATGGAACTGGCTTATCCCGCAGGGCTTGGCGCGGACGCTCTGTACCTTTTGCACCTGCCGCGCCGGACAGATCTGTCTACGGCCCGCAAGGCAGGGGGCACCATCGCGCGGCTCTGCGGCACAGACCCCGTCTTGGCCCTGTTAGAGGGGCATCCCCGCCACCTCGATGTGATCTTGGGCCTTTTGCTGCGGGCCTATAGCTTTGACATCTACAAATCGGCCGAGAAAAAGGCCAGGGGCGCGGTCAGCTTGATGGTGGCCGATGTTGCCGCGACACAGGCCGCGTGCGCGGCCGCCACTGCCCTGGCGCAGGGTGTCTTTTTCACCCGCGATCTGGTCAATGAACCGGCCAATGTGCTGACGACTACCGAATTCGCCCACCGCCTGACGGGCCTGCGCGCCCTTGGCGTGCAAGTCGAGGTGCTGGACGAGGCTGAGTTGGAGCGCCTTGGCATGCGGCTTTTGTTGGGGGTGGGCGTCGGGTCAGAGTGCCCCTCGCAAGTTGTGGTGATGCGCTGGAACGGTGGGGTGCCGGGCGAGGCCCCCTTTGCGCTTGTGGGCAAGGGCGTGTGCTTTGACACGGGCGGCATCTCGATCAAGCCGGCGGGCGGCATGGAAGAGATGACGATGGACATGGGCGGGGCAGGGGTTGTGGCTGGGGTGATGAAAACCCTCGCCATGCGCGGGGCCAAGGCCAATGTGGTCGGGCTGGTCGGGCTGGTGGAAAACATGCCCGATGGCCGTGCCCAAAGGCCCGGCGACATCGTCAAATCCATGAAAGGCGACACGGTCGAGGTGATCAACACCGATGCCGAGGGCCGCTTGGTTCTGGCCGATGTGCTGTGGTATGCGCAAGAGACGTTTAAGCCCAAGGCGATCATAAATCTGGCCACCCTGACGGGGGCCATCATTGTGGCTTTGGGGTCCGAACATGCCGGTGTATTTTCCAACAACGATGCCCTTTGCAATGCGTTCCTCAAGGCCGCAGCGGCCGAGCATGAGGGTGCTTGGCGGATGCCCATGGGTCAGGCCTATGACGACAGGCTGAAATCGCGGCTGGCCGATATGATGAATGTGGGCGGGCGTGATGGCGGGGCGATTGTGGCGGCACAGTTCATCAAGCGGTTCATCAAACACGACATGCCTTGGGTGCATCTGGATATCGCCGGCGTAACGCTGCTTAAGGGCGATACGTCCACAGCGCCCAAAGGGGCGACGGGGTGGGGCGTTCTGGCGCTGAACCGGTTGATCGCCGATATGTTCGAAACCGCGCCTGCAAAGGCCTAAGACCAAAATGCCCGCCACTGCGGTCTTTTATCATCTGATGCGTGCAGGACTGGATGAGACGGTGCTTACCACTGTCACCCGCGCACAGGGTGCTGGCTGGCGCGTGATGATCCGCGCGCCCGATATGGCGCTGTTGCAGCGCTTGGATGCCAAGCTGTGGCTGGGGCCGGAAGAGGGGTTTTTGGCCCATGGCCTGGCCGGCGGACCCTATGACGCAGATCAGCCCGTGTTGCTGGGCCACGACAAGATAGCCAATGGCGCGAAAGGGCTGATGCTTTTGGGCGGGGGCGAAGCCAGCCCAGACGAGGTGGCGGGGCTAGAGCGGATCTGGGTGCTGTTTGACGGGTCTGACCCCGACGCCGTAGCGCAAGCCCGCCAAAGCTGGACCCGCTTTTCGGGTTGGGGTCTGGCCGCGCAGTATTGGAGTGATGAGGGCGGCACTTGGGTCAAAAAATCCGAACGTGGCGCAGCGCCGCCCGCAGGGTGATGATCGTCCCGACCCGGCCGAAGCTGCGATCAATCGAGTACTTTGGGCGGCGAACCTTGCGCCCTTAGCCGCGCAACGCCCGCGCCTCGGCGGCAAGGGCGGTGATCTGGGCCCAATCGCCCTTTGCCAAAGCCTCTTTCGGGGCGACCCAACTGCCGCCAACGCATAAGATGTTGGACAGGCTCAAATAATCGCGTGCGTTCTTTAGGCTGATCCCGCCCGTGGGGCAGAATTTCACCTGCGGCAGGGGCGACCCGATGGACTTAAGGTATGCCGCCCCGCCCGCTTGTTCGGCGGGGAAGAACTTTTGCACTGTATAGCCCTTTTCCAGCAGCGCCATAATCTCGGACGCGGTGGCCGCACCGGGCAACAAGGGCAGATCATATTCGGCACAGGCGTCCAACAACCGCTCGGTCGCGCCGGGCGAGACGCCAAACTTGGCCCCCGCCGCCTTGGCGGCCTTGACATCGGCCGGGGTCAACAAAGTGCCAGCCCCCACAACGCCGCCCTCAACCTCGGCCATGATGCGAATGGCGTCTAGGGCCACCGGGGTGCGCAGCGTCACCTCTAGCGCGGGCAAGCCGCCTGCGACCAAGGCTTGGGCCAAATTGCGGGCATGAGACAGATCATCGACCACGATCACCGGCACCACAGGGGCAAGGCGGCAGATCTCGGCGGCTTTGAGCGATTGCTGGGCGGGGGTCATGGCGATTTCCTTTCGCCCTTGGGCGCTGGTGGAGAGGACAGGAGCCTCCGGCGGGGATATTTGGACACATATGAAAGGGCAAGGAAGAGGGGGAGAATCGGACCCCCCGCCACGGGCCGGAAACCGGGGGCAGCAGGGGGCCTTTCACATGTGACGGTCATCGGCGTCCCCGCCTGTACCGCACCTTTATCTTCCAACCTTATCCTTTCATATGTGTTAAAATATCCCCGCCGGAGGCACTTTTTTACTTTGACGTGTCAGTAAAGGCTCGAGGCCCCTTCGGTCGAAGGGCCCACTTGGGCGCGAAAGGCGGCGAAGAGTTCACGGCCAAGGCCCCAAGCGTTGGCGGATAGGTCGGCTGTGGCCAGCGGGCGCTGGTCGAAATCGGCGTCCAGCACACTCAGCGTGCCTGCCACGGCATCCAGTCGCACCACATCGCCGTCGCGCAGTTTGGCGATGGGCCCGCCGGCGGCGGCTTCGGGTGAGATATGGATCGCGGCGGGCACTTTGCCCGAGGCGCCAGACATGCGCCCGTCGGTCACCAGCGCCACTTTCAGGCCGCGCTCTTGCAGGATCGACAGCGTGGGGGTCAGCGAGTGCAGTTCTGGCATCCCGTTGGCTTGCGGGCCTTGGAAGCGCACGACGACGATGGTGTCAGAGGTGAATTCGCCTGCCTTAAACGCCGCTTTCACGGCGTTTTGGTCGTGAAACACCCGCACGGGGGCCTCGATCACATGGCGTTCGGGCGCCACGGCGGAAACCTTGATCACCCCGCGACCCAAGTTGCCCGACAGTTGTTTCAAGCCGCCGGTCGCGGCGAAGGGGGTGGCGACGGGGCGCACGATTTTGTCGTTCAGCGTTTCCTTGGCCCCTGCAACCCATGTCAGGCGGCCTTCGGCAAGCTTGGGTTCGGTTCGGTAGGCGGCCAAGCTGTCGCCCATCACGGTTTTGGCATCGGCGTGCAGCAAGCCTGCATCCATCAACTCGCGCATCAACAGCCCCAAGCCGCCTGCGGCATGAAATGCGTTCACGTCCGCCATGCCGTTGGGGTAGACCTTGGCCATCAAGGGCACCGATTGCGAGATCTCGTCGAAATCGGCCAGATCCAGCAAGACGCCCGAGGCGCGGGCCATAGCGGGCAGATGCAAGATCAGGTTGGTCGACCCGCCCGTGGCCATCAACCCGACGATGCCGTTCACATAGGCGCGCTCGTCAAGGATATGGCCTGCGGGGCGAAAGTCATTTCCCAACGCCGTGATCGCGGCGGCGCGTTCCACTGCCGCCTCGGTCAGCGCGTCGCGCAGCGGGGTGCCGGGGTTGACAAAGGACGATCCGGGTAGGTGCAGGCCCATGAATTCCATCAGCATCTGATTGGTATTGGCGGTGCCGTAAAACGTACAGGTGCCAATGCCGTGGTACGAGGCCATCTCGGCTGCCATCAAGGCATCGCGGCCCACTTCGCCATTGGCAAAGGCATTGCGCACGCGGGATTTTTCTTCGTTGGGCAGGCCAGAGGTCATCGGGCCTGCGGGCACAAATACAGCCGGAATATGGCCAAAGGTGGCGGCGGCGATGATCAGGCCGGGCACGATTTTATCGCAGACCCCCAAATACAGCGCCGCATCAAAGGTGTTGTGCGACAGGGCAATCCCCGCTGCCATAGCGATGACATCGCGCGAAAACAGCGACATCGCCATCCCCGGTTGGCCTTGGGTGACACCGTCACACATGGCGGGCACGCCGCCGGCCACTTGGGCCGTGGCCCCAACGCGGCGGGCGGCGGTGCGGATGAGCGCGGGGTAATGTTCATAGGGTTGGTGGGCGGACAGCATGTCGTTATAGGCTGTCACCACACCGATATTGGGGGCCTGTGCGGCGGCAAGGGCGTCTTTGTCTTGACCCATCGCCGCATAGGCATGGGCCTGATTGCCGCAAGCCAGATGCCCGCGCACCGGACCTTTGCTAACCACTTGGCCGATCCTGTCCAGATACAGCCCCCGCGATGCGGCCGAACGTGCGCGGATCTTCTCGGTGACGCGGGCGATGGTGGGGTGCAGGGCCA
>CAXNKP010000015.1:0-13849 GCA_964202815.1 Stagnihabitans sp.
TGCTGCGCCGCCCGCCGGGTCGTGAAGCCTATCCGGGCGACGTGTTTTATCTGCACTCGCGTTTGCTGGAACGTTCGGCCAAGTTGAGTGCCGACAACGGCTCTGGTTCTTTGACCGCTTTGCCGATCATCGAAACCCAAGGCGGCGACATTTCGGCCTTTATTCCGACGAACGTGATCTCGATCACCGACGGGCAGATCTTCTTGGAAGGCGAACTGTTCTACCAAGGCATCCGTCCGGCTGTGAACACCGGTCTGTCGGTGTCGCGTGTGGGCTCTTCGGCGCAAACCAACGCCATGAAGTCGGTGGCGGGTAAGGTGAAGCTGGAACTGGCGCAGTACCGCGAAATGGCGGCCTTTGCGCAGTTCGGGTCTGACCTTGACGCTTCGACCCAGCAGTTGCTGAACCGTGGCGCGCGCCTGACCGAACTGATGAAGCAACCGCAATACGCCCCGCTGACCCATGCGGAAATCGTTTGCGTGATCTTCGCCGGTGCCAATGGTTTCCTTGACAAGATCGCCGTCAAAGACGTCGGCCGTTACGAAGCGGGTCTGCTGAAGCACCTGCGCACCAAGGGCGCAGCGCTTTTGGCAGATATCACCACGAAAGACCGCAAGGTTTCTGGGGACTTGGAAAAAGCTATTCGGGCCGAACTGGACGCATTCGCCAAAGACTTCGCGTAATTTAGGTCCGGGAGCAGCAAAATGCCCAGTTTAAAGGACTTAAAGAACCGGATCGGCAGCGTTAAGAACACGCGCAAGATCACAAAGGCGATGCAGATGGTTTCTGCCGCCAAGCTTCGCCGCGCCCAAGACGCGGCGGAAGCTGCCCGGCCTTATGCCGCGCGGATGACGGCTGTGATGGCTGGTCTGGCGGCTTCGGTCGGCACGAGCAACAACGCGCCCCGCCTTTTGGCTGGAAGCGGCGCAGACAAAGTGCATCTGATGGTCATCATGACGTCGGAACGCGGGCTTTGCGGTGGGTTCAACACCACCATCGTCCGGCTGGCCCGCGCGAAAATCGCCGAACTGACCGCTGCCGGCAAAACGATCAAGATCGTGACTGTTGGCAAAAAAGGCCGCGAACAGATGCGCCGTGAATATGGCCATCTTTTTGTCGGCCATGTCGACCTGACCGAGGTGAAGCGGGTGGGTTACGCCAATGCGCGTGACATTGCCCGCGACGTCGTGGCGCGGTTTGACGCGGGCGAATGCGATGTGGTGACGCTGTACTACAACCGCTTCCAATCGGTGATCAGCCAGATCCCTACGGCGCAGCAGGTCATTCCGGCCAAGTTTGAAGGGGCAGCCCCCGTGGCCGCTTCTTACGACTACGAACCGTCAGAAGACCAAATCCTTGCCGACCTTCTGCCACGTGCAGTTGCGACGCAAGTGTTCACCGCGTTGTTGGAGAATGCGGCTTCTGAACAAGGCGCTCGGATGAGCGCGATGGACAATGCCACCCGCAACGCGGGCGACATGATCAACAAGATGACCATCGTGTACAACCGCTCGCGTCAGGCCGCGATCACCAAGGAACTTATCGAAATCATTTCGGGCGCTGAGGCGCTCTGAGGAACCGGAGAGACGAATATGTCACAAGGCAAAATCACGCAGGTGATCGGCGCCGTGGTCGACGTGCAGTTCGATGGCGCGCTGCCGGCGATTCTGAACGCTGTGATCACCGAGAACAACGGTAAAAAGCTGGTGATGGAAGTCGCCCAGCACTTGGGCGAGAACACCGTCCGTTGCATCGCGATGGACACGACCGAAGGCTTGGTGCGCGGCGCACCGGTCAGCGACTCGGGCGCGCCCATCTCGGTTCCTGTGGGCGATTGCACGCTGGGCCGCATCCTGAACGTCATCGGCGAGCCGGTGGATGAAAAGGGCCCGGTCGTTGCAACCGAATACCGCTCGATCCACCAAAAAGCCCCGTCTTTCGCCGATCAAGCGACCGAGTCGCTGGTTCTGGTGACGGGCATCAAGGTGATCGACCTTCTGGCTCCTTACGCCAAAGGCGGCAAGATCGGCTTGTTCGGCGGCGCGGGCGTGGGTAAGACGGTTTTGATCATGGAATTGATCAACAATATCGCAAAAGTGCACTCTGGCTACTCGGTGTTTGCCGGTGTGGGCGAGCGTACCCGTGAGGGCAACGACCTGTACCACGAGATGATCGACTCCAAGGTGATCGACCTTGATGATATGACCAAGTCGAAAGTGGCGCTGGTCTACGGCCAGATGAACGAACCGCCGGGCGCACGTCTGCGCGTGGCGTTGACCGGCCTGACCTTGGCCGAACAATTCCGCGACCAGTCGGGTACGGACGTTTTGTTCTTTGTGGACAACATCTTCCGCTTCACCCAAGCCGGTTCCGAAGTGTCGGCTTTGCTGGGTCGTATCCCTTCGGCCGTGGGCTACCAGCCCACACTGGCAACCGACATGGGCGCTTTGCAAGAACGAATCACCTCGACCAAGAACGGGTCCATCACCTCGGTGCAGGCCATCTACGTTCCGGCCGACGACTTGACCGACCCTGCACCCGCCACTTCTTTCGCCCACTTGGACGCGACCACCGTTCTATCGCGCGCCATTTCGGAATTGGGGATTTATCCGGCGGTTGACCCGCTCGATTCCTCCTCGCGTTTGCTGGACCCGGCTGTGATCGGTGAAGAGCATTACAACGTGGCCCGCCAAGTGCAGGGCACGCTGCAACGCTATAAGTCGCTGCAAGACATCATCGCCATTCTGGGGATGGACGAGTTGTCCGAAGAAGACAAACTGACCGTGGCACGCGCGCGCAAGATCCAGCGATTCCTAAGCCAGCCCTTCGACGTGGCAAAGGTCTTCACCGGTTCGGACGGCGTGCAGGTTCCGCTGGATGTCACCATTGCCTCGTTCAAAGCGGTTGTGAACGGCCAATACGATCATCTACCGGAAGCAGCTTTCTACATGGTTGGCGGCATCGAAGACGTGAAGGCCAAGGCCCAGCGTCTCGCTGCGGCTGCGGCCTAAGGGGGCGTTATGGCAGGGACCCTGCAATTCGACCTTGTCAGCCCGGAACGCCGCCTGGCGTCGATGGCCGCTGTTGAGGTTCAGATCCCCGGTGCTGAGGGCGATTTGACCGCGATGGAGGGGCACGCGCCCGTTCTTGTCGGTCTGCGCCCCGGCATCCTGCGTGCCTCGGGCGCGCAGGGGGCTTCGGCCTATGTTGTGACCGGTGGCTTTGCCGAAATCAGCGCGGCTGGCGTGTCGGTTCTGGCCGAAATGGCCGTGCCTTTGGCGGAAGCAACGGCTGAAATGGTTGACAAGCTTTTGGCCGAAGCGGGCAAAGTGCCAGCGGACGCTGCGGGCAAAGATGCGTCGGATAAAGCACTGGCGGATTTGACTGCGTTGAAAGCGGCCATTGCGGCCAACTGATCGCACGCTAAATTCATTAAACAAAAGGCCCCGCTCTGCGGGGTCTTTTGTTTGGTAAACCGCCTCTAGGGCAACGGATTAGCCGCGCTGGTACATGCCTTCATAGATTGGCACCAAGGTTTCGGTTTCAAACAGCGACGAGACTGAAGTGCCGCTCCAGATGTTCAAGATCGCTTGGGCAAAGATCGGCGCTGTCGGCACAATGCGGATATTGGGCGATTTAAGCACCTCTTCTGACGGTTCAATCGAATCAGTGATCACCAGCGATTTCATCGCAGACCCCGCCACCCGCGCCACGGCCCCTTGGGACAAAACGCCGTGCGTGATATAGGCATGTACCTCTTTCGCACCATTTGCCATGAGCAGATCGGCCGCCTTGCAAAGTGTGCCCGCCGTGTCGGCAATGTCATCGACGATGATGCAAACCTTGCCCTCAACATTGCCGATCACGGTCATCTCGGCCACTTCGCCTGCCTTTTCGCGACGCTTGTCCACGATGGCCAAGGGTGCATCGATCCGCTTGGCCAACTCGCGCGCCCGTGCCACGCCGCCCACATCGGGGGAAATCACCATGATATCGGGCATTTTGTCTTTGAAATGGTGTTCAATATCCAAAGCAAAGATGGGCGAGGCGTAAAGGTTATCCACCGGAATATCGAAAAAGCCCTGAATTTGGGCGGCGTGCAGGTCCAGCGTCAGCACGCGGTCAATGCCAGCTTCAGTGATCATATTGGCCACAAGCTTGGCCGTGATGGGCGTGCGGGCCTTGGCGCGGCGGTCTTGGCGGGCATAGCCGAAATAGGGGATCACCGCCGAAATCCGATCGGCTGATGACCGGCGCAGCGCGTCGGCCATGATCAGCAGTTCCATCAGATTGTCATTGGCAGGGTTCGAGGTGGGTTGGATGATATACATATCCTCGCCCCGCACGTTTTCGTAAACCTCAACGAAGATTTCCTGATCGTTGAAGCGTTCAACCCGCGCATCGACCAGATTGACCGACATGCCGCGATGCATGGACATGCGGCGGGCTATGGCTTTGGCCAATGTCATATTGGCATTGCCGGCGATAAGCTTCGGTTCGGTGATAACGGGCATCGACTATCCTTGCGCTGTGCCTGCAAAGCGGGCGCGTTACGTTGACTTCGCTTATCAACCTTCTAGGGTTCTTGCAAAGGCAAGCAAGCAGGGGCGCGGCACATGATTCAGATTGACTACTTTTTTGCGACAATTTCGCCGTTCTGCTACCTTATGGGTAACAGGGTAGAGGCTATCGCCGCCAAGCACGGCGCATCCATCCGCTACATCCCGCTGGACGGCCCTGCCTTGTTCCCCCGCACCGGTGGCAAGGTCTTGGCCGAACGCCACGAAAGCCGTAAAGAGTACCGCGTGCAGGAACTGCGCCGGTGGTCAAAACGGCTGGGGATGAAGCTGGATTTGCAGCCCCTTTTCTTTCCGGTGAACCCCGCGCCCTCGTCTTATGCCGTTTTGGCCGCGATCACGGCGGGCGGCGGTGATCTGGCGGGATTGGTGCAAGCCTTCCCCCGCGCCGTCTGGGCCGAGGGGCGCAACCTGGCCGAGGATGAGGTGATCAAAGAGATCCTTGCCAAACACGGCTTTGATCCGGCGATTTCTGACCGCTACATGCTGCAAGCCGCCGATTCTTACGCAAAGAACCTTGATGAGGCCGTCCAGCGTGGTGTATTCGGCGTGCCGTTCACCATTGTGGGCGACGAGCGGTTCTGGGGCCAAGACCGGCTTGAGGATCTTGACCTGTATCTGGCCGGAAAGCTTTGAATGCCCGAAGATATGACCTTGGCGGAACTGCCGCCGCACCGCACTTGGGCGCGTGGCGGCACAAGGCCGGTGCTGGCGTTGCACTGCTCACTCGCCCATGCGGGGGCGTGGAGCGGCTTGGCCGAAGCTCTGTCAGGCGTAACCGTTACGGCTATTGACCAGATCGGTCACGGCAAGGCCTGCGATTGGGACGGCGTAAGCGATCTACATGGCGCAGCCACGGCGGCGGCAGTCCAGATGGCCGAATGGCTGGGCCAGGGACAGCCTATTGATGTGATAGGCCATTCCTTTGGTGGAACGGTCGCCCTGCGCGTGGCCCTAACTCGCCCCGATCTGGTGCGCAGCCTGACGCTTGTTGAGCCAGTGATCTTTGCAGCAGCGCGCGGTCAGCCCGTCTACACCAACTTTCGCGCCCGCCATCTAGACTTTGCCCGCCTCATTGTATCCGAAGGGCGTGAGGCCGCCTTGCGTATGTTTCACGGCGATTGGGGCACAGGCCAAGGGCTGGAGGCGCTACCCGACCGCACCCGCACGTATATGCTCGACCGCATCCACCTGATCGAAGCGCAAAATCCGGTTTTGCTGGATGATGCAGCGGGTATGCTCGCCCCCGGCGGGTTAGAGGCCGTGGCCGTGCCCACCTTGTTGATCGACGGTGCCGCCAGTCCGCCCATCATCGACGCCGTGCACAAAGCCCTGTCGGCGCGTCTGCCGCACAGCCAAAGGCTGTCGGTGCAAGGGGCAGCCCATATGGTGCCCATCACTCATGCGCAAACTGTGGCGAAAGCCGTGCAGGCGCATCTGGACGCCTGCTGATCTACCATCCCAATCGGGGGCCAGCCCCCCGCACCCCGTACAAACCCCCGGAGTATTTGGGCCAAGATGAAGGGGATTAGGGGGCGAGGGCGTTGAGGACCGCGTCGACCTCATCCGCAGTGGTTGACCAACTGGCGACAAGCCGACCAGCTTCTTGGCCTTTAGGGGCGGGCATGGGGTAGTAGATGGCACCGCGGGCTGCCGCCTTGTCATTGGTGCCCATTGGCCAGATCGGAAAAAGCATATTGGCAGGCGCAGGGTGTAAAAGGCTGGTGCCCGGAATTTGCGCCAGCCCTTGGACCAGACGCGCGCCCATGGCATTGGCTTGGGCTGCCAAGCGCAGCCAAAGGCCGTCGGTCAGGTAGGCCTCCATCTGCGCAGACAGGTAGCGGTGTTTGGAGAACAGATGACCTGCGCGTTTGCGGCGCAGTTCCAGCTCCCAAGCTTTGGCGGGGTCAAAAAGCACCACCGCTTCTACCCCCAAACAGCCATTTTTGGTGCCACCCAGCGAGAGAACATCAATGCCCGCTTTCCATGTCATCTCGGCAGGGGTTGCGCCGGTCGCCACCAAAGCATTGGCAAAGCGCGCGCCGTCAAGGTGGCAAGGCAGGCCTTTAACCTTGGCCAAGGCCGTCAGGGCGGCCACTTCGGCGGGGGTGTAGACGGTGCCCGCCTCGGTCACGTTGGTCAGCGTCAGCATGCCACGCTGCACGCCGTGTACGCCGCCTTCACCGACCCGCGACAGGGCCTCTGACAGGGTGTGCGCGGTCATCTTGCCTTGGGCCCCGCCCACGCCAATCATCTTCGCCCCCGCGCTGAAAAACTCGGGCGCGCCGCATTCGTCGACGGCGACATGGGCCTCAGCGTGGGCGAAAACGGCGGCCCAAGGCGGGGTCAGAAGGGCGATTGACAAGGAATTGGCGGCGGTGCCGGTGGCGACCAGATATACCTCGGCCTCAGGCGCCTCAAACAGGTCGCGCACCAAGGTTTTGACGCGGGACATGATTGGATCTGCACCATAGCTTCGAGCGTAACCTGCATTGGCGCGGGTGAGGCCTGCCATAATTTCGGGGGCAGCACCCGATCCGTTGTCAGAGGCGAAGAACATCAGGGTCTCTCATCTATCACATATTCGTCCCAGACATCTTCTGGAACCTCAACTTCCGACACGGTCCAGCCACGCACGGATACGCCTTCGTCATGCGTACTTTCCGGATCGCCCGTGATCAGCGGGTGCCAGTCTGGCAGGGGCTTACCCTCAAACAACAGGCGGTATGCGCAGGTGCGCGGCATCCAATAGGCGATTTTCGGCAGCGTTTTGGGCGACAGGCGGATGCATTCGGGCACATATTGGTGGCGGGTTTCGTATTTGGTGCAGCGGCAGGTCTGCCCATCCAGCAGTTTGCAGGCAACTCGGGTGAATTCGACTTCGCCCGTATCTTCATATTCCAGCTTGTTCAGGCAGCATTTGCCGCAACCATCGCAAAGGGCCTCCCACTCGCTGGGGGTCAGCTTGGCCAAGGGCAGGGTCCAGAATTTGGGGCGAAGATCTGTCATGTCGGGCAGAATGACGTGAAATGCAAGGAATGGGAAGTCAGGAAAGAAGCACGCGGGCTTGGGCGCACTCGGCGGCCATCTGGTCCATCAGGGCGGGCAGCCCGTCAAACTTAAGCTCGGGGCGCAGATAGTCGACCAAGGCCACCGACAGATGATGGCCGTAAAGATCGCCCGAAAAATCAAACAGAAAGGTTTCCAGATTGGGCAGATTGGTGCCAAACATCGGCCGCACGCCCAAGCTTGCAGCGCCAATGTAAGCGCCCGCCTGCGGGCCTGTCAAAACCTCGACCCGCACGGCGTAAACGCCCAGCTTAGGCAGATGTAGCCCTGCGACCGACATATTCGCCGTCGGATAGCCCAACTGCCGCCCGCGCTTTTCACCGTGGATCACCTCGCCCTCAATTCGGTGCCAATGGCCCAACATGGCGGCGGCATCACGGGGGCGGCCCTCTGTCAAGGCGATGCGGATCGCGGTGGATGAGATTTCAACACCCCCATGTTGCACCAGATTGGCCACGGTGACGCTAAATCCATAGGTCTGGCCAAGGCGCACAAGGTCTTGCGCCTTGCCCGCGCGGCCCTGCCCAAAGCAGAAATCGGCCCCCACCACGACATGGCTGACCCTCAAGCCTTGGGCCAAAACATCGCGTGCAAACGCTTCGGGCGAGAGGCTGGCGAGGGTTTTGTCGAAGGGGAGTTCATAGAGATGCCGCACACCCAGCTTGGCCAATCGGTTGGCCCGCGCTTGGGGATTCATCAGGCGAAAGGGGGCGGCGTCGGGTTGAAAAACTTCGCGCGGGTGGGGTTCGAAGGTGACGATCCCCAAAGGGTCGGCATTTCGCGCCAGATTGATCACCGCCTGATGACCCAGATGGACCCCATCAAAATTGCCTAAAGCCACCGAGGCGCGCACCATGGGGGCCTTTAGCCCCTGCCAGTGATGGTAAATCTGCATCATACCCCCTGCGGGGACAGGCCCCGTCAGTCGAACTTGCGGCTCGGCGCCAAAACCAGCGCGTCGCCTTTCAAGACGAGGGTATTGCCCACCATGCAGTGGGTTTCAAGGGTGACCCGACGCTTGGCATGGTCAATCGCTGTGACTTTCACAAAAGCTTCCAAGCGATCGCCCGGGCGCACCGGGGCCATGAAGCGCAGGTTTTGCGACAGATAGACCGTGCCGTGGCCGGGAAGCTGTTCGCCCACCACGGCAGAGATTAGGCTGGCTGTCAGCATGCCATGGGCGATGCGGCCGGCAAACATCGTTTCGCGGGCGTAATCCTCGTTCAAATGCACGGGGTTATGGTCGGTTGATACCTCGGCAAACAGCGCGATGTCGCGGTCAGTGATTGTCTTGGCGCGCGAGCGGACCATTCCGATTTCCATATCTTCGATGAAGATCGTGCTGGGCGCGTTGTTGTCGAGCATGATTCCCCCCAAGGTTAGTTTATAGGTTAACCGCTGCCGCATCACGGCGCAATAAGAATGCGCAAGTTGTGCGCGTGGCGTAACTTTGTTACCGAAGCGCTGCGATGGAATAGGTCGCCGACATCTGCCGGGCGGTCAGGAACTTTTCCAGCAAGTCTTTATCAGGATGGGCAGGATCCGGCCCGAACTCTGCCGCCGAGATGCCACCTGTGACATAGAGCGTGTCCAACCCTTCGGCCATCCCACCTTGCACATCGGTGCCAATCCCGTCGCCGATGCACAAAATCTGCGGATCAGGCCGAACGCCCAAGGCCGCCAGATGCCGGCGGGCCAAGTCGTAAATCGGGGGATGCGGCTTGCCGAAATACATCGTTTTGCCCCCCATCGCCTCATACGCCGCAGCCAATGCCCCCGCGCAGTAAAGACGCTTGTGGCCGTAATCGACGATGATATCGGGGTTGGCGCACAGCATGGTCAATCCCGCCGCCTTGGCCTGCCGCAGGGGCAGGGCGTAATCTGCGGGGGTTTCGGTCAGGTCATTTGTTAGACCCGTGCAGATCACGACCTGTGCTTGGTCCATGCTCACCCGCGCCAAAGGGGCGGGGGACAGATTGGACGGAAATTCAGTAAAAAACGGCTCGTCCTTCACAGCGCCGATGAAATGCGCCCGCGCCCATTGGCCTGAAAACAGCGTAAACTGCGTGGCATCGCCAGAGGTCACAACCTCGTCCCACGCATCGCGGGGCACGCCCATCGCATGCAATTGCGCGACCACGCTGGGCTTTGGGCGGGGCGCGTTGGTTAAAAGCACCACCTTGCCACCGCCCGCGCGGTAGGCTTGCAGGGCTGCAACGGCCTGTGGAAAGGGCGTCTTGCCATTGTGCAAGCAGCCCCACAGGTCACAAAACACCGCGTCGTACCGACGGGCAATCTGGGCAAGGGCAGGGATCAACTCTGTCATGGATTGCCTTTTGTCTGCAGGATAAAAGGGATTTTTCGCAGAAAAATCGTGGCTTACAATTTTTTAAGCGAAAAATCAGCGTGGCGTCAGAGTTTCAGCGCCGGGATGATCTGCTTCTTGCGGCTCATCAGGCCGGGGATCACCACAGTGTCGCCGGTGACTTTAACGCCAAAAGACGCCTCCGCCATTTTGCGGACCAGTTCGTTGGGCACCAACAAAGTTGCTTCTTCTTTCAAGATGTCGATCACAAACAGCAACACCTGATCAGCCCCGTCTTCTTGCGCCACACCCACCATCGATGCCATCAGTGATTCCTTGCGGTCCAGCACAATTTTGGGCGCTGTGGTTTCCAGAACCGATACGCGCAGTTCCTTGCCCGCGACATTGTATTCCTTGGAATCCATTCGCAGCAGCGCTGCATCGGAAAAGGCCGAAACATCGGACTTGGCCTCAAACAACTTGGTGGCCAGTTCGGGGATCAAAACACCCAGATCCGCCGCCAGCTTTTCGGCCACGGCGCGGTCATGGGCGGTGGTGGTGGGCGAGCGGAATTCCAGCGTGTCAGATAGGATGCACGACAGCATGGCCCCTTTGATCTCGCGCGGTGCTTTGGCCAGATCATCGCCCATCAGGTCGTGCAGGATCGTGGCGGTGCAGGCGAGCGGGCGGATCGTGATGTCGATGGGTGATTTGGTCTTGATGCCGCCCACCAGCATATGGTGATCGATGATGCCCACAACCTTTGCCTCATTGATCGAAGGCGGCAGTTCAGCGGGGTTGTTGGTATCAACGATCACCACGGTGTCTTCGGCCGAGACATCGGCGATGATCTCGGGCTTGGGCAGGTTCCAATGGGTCAGAACAAAAGCCGCTTCGGTATTGGGTTCGCCCAAGAGAAAGGGCTTTGCGGGCGTGCCTTTCACTTCGGACAAATACCAGGCCCAGATGATGGGAGAGCCGGTAGAATCGGTATCGGGGGATTTGTGGCCGAAAACCTTGATGGTCATTTGGGTGCCCTTTGAAATTCATGATTTGCACGGCGTATAGGCGCTGGAGTTGGTTTTGTCACGGGGGGTGGCCGTAAAAATGCTGCGGCGCGGCGTCAGCGGCGGTATTGGCGCAGAATATGCCAAAGCACGGCGAACAGCACGATGGCCGCGCCAACAAGCGTGGGCAAAGTCGGGGTTTCGGCAAAGACCAGCCAAACCCAAAGCGGGGCCAAGGACGCCTCCAACGCGCCCAGAAGGGCCGTTTCAATCGGTGGGACCTTGGCAGAGCCCAGCAGGAACAGTGCAAATCCCAGTGAGGAATTGACCAGCCCAAACCCTGCCAAAAGCAGCAGTTGATCGCCCGATGGTACGCCGGGGGCGGCAAATGGCAGGCAAATCAGCACGCCCAGAATGGACGATGCCGTTCCCGCAGGCAAAGTCGGGATATTGGGGTGTTTGCGGGCGATGACCATCATCAAGGCCATGCTCAGCGTCATTAACAAAGCCAAAAGATCGCCGATCAGGTTGCCATCACCGCCCAAGCCCACCATCACAACCGCCCCCGCAAAGGCAATCGCACAAGCCACCACCGCATCGCGCGACGGGCGCTGGCGCATCATCAGCCACGCCAAGCCTGCCGTCATAAAGGGCACGGTCGCATAGATAACCACCACATGCGCCACCGAGGTCATCCGCAGCGCCATGATGTAACACACCATCCCAACACCCGAGATCAGCGCATAGGCCCATCCGGCCCCGCCCAGCCATAGCAGAGTGCGCAAGCCCTTGGCCCCGTCGCGCCAAACGATCACCGCCAGCAGGCCCGCCGTTCCAAACAGCCCACGCCAGACTAGAACGGTAAAGATATCTTGCGAGATGGCGCGGGTGAACAATCCCGCCGTGCTCCACGCCAGCGTCGAGATGAAAATTAGGATTAGCCCTAGCTTATGATCATTTGTCAGGGCCATATGCGGCGGCCCAGCGTTGCAGCTTGCCCGGGCTCATGCCCGTAAATCACTTCGGCCCCGGTTTTGCGCGCCAAGGCCAACAGTTTTGCGGCCGATTTGGCGGCGAGGATGGGGTCATCGGCATCTAGAAACCCTTCGGCGGGTTCGGAGGCGCGGTTAATGGCATCGGCTGTCAGCAACACGCTTTGCCCGCCCACCGTCACCAAGGCTGACACGTGGCCAGCCGTGTGGCCGGGCGTCGGAATCAGGCGCAGGCCGTGGCAGATTTGTGTGGCCTGTTTAAGCCTGCGGTAGCGGGCTTGGGGCCATGCCAGTGGGCGGCGCGGGCCAAAGTAAAGCGGGGCAGGTTCGGCGCGTTCTGTGGCGGTCAAAATGATCTCGGCATGGGGGAAGAGTGGCAAGGATCCCACATGGTCGATATGGCTGTGACTTAGGATGACATGGTTGATGTCTGCCGGGCGCAGGCCCAGGGCAAACAGCGCCCCTTCAGCGGTTTGGGCATGGGTAAAGTTGACCAGCCGCCCGAACCTGTCCAACCCATCTTCTGCGGCGGCTGCCCGCTCGTCGATTGCGTAGGCGGGGGGAAAGCCTGTGTCGAGCATAAGGCGGGTGCCGCGATCTGTTGTCAGCAAAAATCCGGGGCACAAGATAAGCCGCTTGCCGGGGCCCACGTCAAACAGGCCAAGGTCCAGAACGCGCAGTTCGGCCACTGTTTCTTGCTGCAAGCTCACGGGGTAAGTGCCTGAAGGGCCCAGCCCTTCCGGGCCAGAAGATTCAAAACGCCGCTTTCACCTGGCAAATGCAGCGCGCCAAAGGCTGCCAAGATCGGCCCTTTTCGGGCCGCGCCTTCCAAAACAGATATCCAAGCCGCATTTCGGCCCGAGATCATGATGCGGTCGATCAAAGCCATTTCGCGGTCAGCCTCTGCCTGCGTCATGCCGGGCAGTTCCAGCAATGCTTGGCCCGTATATGCCCAGAACAAACGACTGTCGCCCGCAAAATAGCTGTCAGCGAGTGTGGAGGCCATATCGTCAGACCACGCATCCATCGCCACGGTTTGGCGCAGCATGGCCATCTGATCTGCCGGCGAGATCTGGGCAAACATATGCAAAACGGTGTCAAAGGGTTCTAGGGCTGCGATGGGTTTGGCCTTGGCCAAGGCGGCATCAATCAGGCGCTTGTCCAGACCCTGATCGGTACCGGGGGGCATGGGGAAGAGGCAGGCAGGCATCTGTAGGAACGAACTAAGAAGCCAAGGCTGCATCTTGGCCGCCATCCAAGGTTTCATGCCGCGCGCTTTTGCGGCCTGCTCAACCTGTCTCCAGTCGGAAGGCGGCATTTGCGCCGGCAGGGTTGGGCCGGTGGTCAGATACATCAGACTTGGATCGCGCATCATGGCCATTTCCAACTCCGCTTGTTCGGCCGGGCCTGATTCGACCAGCAAGGCTGTCGCTTGGTCAAGATATAGGGTCAAGAGTGGCCAAGATGTCGTCAAAGCGGGGATCGGCCAAATGATAGGTGCCAACAAGTATCATCTCTTGGCCGTCTTTGTGGGCCTGCCACAAGTTTCCTTTGGCAAAGGGCACCTCTGCCAAAGCCCGCAGCGCGCTAAGGTCCGCCGGGGGCAAGGCTTTGATCAAGTTTCGCCCTTGGCAAGGGTTTGCATGAGCCGGGGCGTTCAGGGCCAAGATCAGGCTTAGGGCAAGCACGACACGCATAGGCAAAGGGCCTTTTCGGGGGAAGCGCGGGCACGTATGTCATGCCGTGGCTGGTAGGGAAAGGGCTGCGGCGCCCGCAGGAGGGCCTAGACTTTGGTCCCCGCCCCCCTTTCAGATGCGGCATCAATTGCTTTTTGGGTGTCATCGATCCAAAGACGCGAAAGCGCGTGGTAAAGCGGCTCCGGCTCGATCAACCGCGATG
>CAXNKP010000016.1:0-13826 GCA_964202815.1 Stagnihabitans sp.
GCGGCGCTGACCAAGGAATGGGGGGTTAAGCCTGAGCTTGAGGTGTTTGAACTCGGCCATATCCGTTTTGCCCGCGCCATGATGGACGAGGGGCTTTTGGCCGATCCGCCGATGTTCCAACTGTGTTTGGGCATTCCATGGGGGGCCGACCAAACGGTGGAAACCATGAAAGCCATGAAAGAACACCTGCCGCCCCAAGCCAGCTGGGCCAGTTTCGGCATCAGCCGGATGCAAATGCCTATGGCCGCCGCTGCCGTGGCCTTGGGCGGCAATGTGCGCGTGGGGCTGGAAGATAACCTGTTTTTGGATCGCGGTGTTCTGGCCACCAACGCGCAACTGGTCGAACGGGTGATTGGCATCATCACCCGCATGGGCGCGCGGGTGCTGACACCGCAGCAAGCGCGCAACAAGCTGAAATTGCGCGGCGCGGATGCTTAACGCATGACCAACGCTAACGGCAGCCTGTGTTTGACATCGCTGAGCAAACGCTACGGCGCCTTTACGGCTGTCGATAACGTGACCTTGCAGATCGAAAAGGGTGAGTTTTTGACCCTTCTCGGCCCGTCCGGCTCTGGCAAGACGACGCTGTTGATGATGATCGCGGGCTTTCAAGACATAAGCGAAGGCGATATTTTGTTGGGCGGTGTGTCGATCGCCCAAACGCCCGCGGAAAAGCGCAATTTTGGCATGGTGTTTCAAGGCTATGCGCTGTTTCCGCATATGAGCGTGCACGACAACATCGCCTACCCCCTGTCCGTCCGCCGCAGACCCAAGGCCGAGATCGACGCCCGCGTGGCCGAGATGTTGGACCTTGTGCGCATGAACGGTTTTGCCAAACGCCTGCCCAAAGAACTGTCGGGCGGTCAGCAGCAGCGGGTGGCCTTGGCGCGCGCCTTGTGCTTTGCGCCGCCGGTTTTGTTGCTGGATGAACCCTTGGGCGCCTTGGACAAAAAGCTGCGGGTCGAGGTGCAGGCCCAGTTGAAAGAGATCCACCGCCGCGTGGGGACAACCTTTGTTTATGTCACCCATGATCAGGAAGAAGCCCTGTCGATGTCAGATCGCATCGTGATCATGCAAAACGGGCGGATCGAACAGGTGGGCGCGCCCGCTGACCTGTATCAAAACCCCAAAACCGCCTTTGCGGCCAGTTTCTTGGGCAAAAGCAACTTTTTGCACCGCGATGACACGGTCTTTGCCCTGCGCCCCGAAAAGATCGACCTTTCGCCCGAAGGGCAAGGGATGGGGGCCAACAAGGTCTCAGGCGTGGTGCTGTCGGTCACCTATTTTGGCGCTGTGCTGAAGTATCAGGTCGAGGTTTCCGGGATGGACCCGATCGAGGTGGATGTTGACGCATGGCGCAGCGGGCAGGCTTTGTCCGCAGGCACGCGCGTCGATTTAACGTGGTCCGACAGCGCCGCCGTGCGCCTGTCAGACCAAAGCGTTTGAAACAAGCCCAAGCCGGGACCAACCCGGTGATGTCACAACAGGGCCCATATGGCCCACAACAAGGAGGTTCGAAAATGCACGACAAAAACTTCATGCGTGAGACACTACTGCAAGGCGCACAGGCCTTTCAGGCCGGCAAAATGCAGCGCCGCAGCTTTTTGGCACTCTGCGGTATTGCAGGCTTTGCCAGCGCGTCAGTTCTGGCCGGAAAGGCCGAGGCTGCGGCCTCTGAAATCGTGATGTGGAACTGGGGTGGGCAGTCGGAAGAATGCCACCAAAGCGCCATTGGCGCGGCCTTTACCAAAGACACCGGCGTTCCGCTGAAATTTGACACCTCGGGCCCCTTGCAGGGCAAAATAAAAGAGATGGTCGACAGCGGCAATGTCACCGCCGACGTCTGCGACGCCGACCTCTTTGACGCCGTGGCCTTGGGCAAAACCGGCCATCTTGAGGCGCTGGATTATTCGGTGATCGACAAGACCAAAACCATTGACGGCTACGCGCTGGAGTTTGGCATCTCGATCATCCTGTACGGCTACGCCTTTATGTATGACACCCAAGCCTATCCCGATGGTCCGCCGACATCTTGGGCAGATTTCTTCGACACAGCCAAGTTCCCGGGCACACGCTCGCTTTACAAATGGGCCAACGGGTCGCTGGAAGCGGCGTTGATGGCGGATGGTGTGGAAAAGGACAAGCTTTACCCGCTCGACATTGACCGCGCGCTGAAGAAGATCACAGCGATCAAGGCCGACACGATCTATTGGGGTTCGGGGTCCGAAGCGCAAAGCATGATCGTCAATGGCGAAGTGTCGATGGGCATGGTTTGGCAAAACCGCGGCCGCAGCATCGAAACCGAAACCAATGGCCGTTATAAGCTGGTGATGAACCAAGCCTTGGCCATGCCGGGCGCTTATATCGTGCCCAAGGGCAATCCGGGTGGGGCTGATGTGATGAAGTTCATCGCCACCGCGCAATCGGTTCCAGCCCAGTTGGATCTGTTTGCCTGCCTTGGCATGACCCCCACCAACCCCGAGGCGATTGCCCAGATGGCCGAAGTGGATCAGCCCTATTCGATCACCTCTGCCGCCAATATGCCCATGATTGCACTGAACGATCCGACATGGTGGGGCGAGAATACCGATACCGCTGTGAACGCCTTCTTGGCGGCGATCAGCTAAAGCGTGTCTTGCACCGGCGGGCCCCCTGTCCTGCCGGTGCATCTTTTATAAGGTTTCCCAATGCGCTTGCCGATAAAGTCTGGCTGGCTTTTGGTGCTGCCGTTCCTGCTTTTGGTGGGGGGGCTGTTCCTTGGCCCCATTTTAAACGTGCTGTGGATCAGCGTCACCGACCCTACACCCGGGTTGGACAATTACGCCCAACTGGGCAGTTCAGACACGCTGCGCCGGATTTTATGGACCACTGTGCGCGTATGCGCGATTTGCACCGCCTTTAGCGTGATCTTGGGCTACTCCATCGCTTATGCCATGGTGCATGCCACAGGCCCTGCGCAAAGCCGGATGCTGGGGCTGTTGCTGATTTCGTTCTGGATTTCGGTTCTGGTGCGGACCTTTTCTTGGTTGATGCTTTTGGGCCGCAACGGGGTGGTCAATTCCACGCTGGACACTTTGGGCATCATCAGCGCGCCCATTCCCTTTATGCGCAACGAATTGGGGGTTTTGATCGGCATGGTGCATTACATGGTGCCCTATGCCGTGCTGCCGATTTTCGCCGCGATGCAAAGCATTGACGGGCGGGTGGTGCAAGCCTCGCGCTCACTCGGGGGCAGCGGGGCGCAGACGTTTTGGCGGATTTATCTGCCGTTGACCAAGCCGGGGGTCGTTGCCGCATCCCTCGTGGTCTTTATCATCAACCTTGGCTTTTATGTCATTCCGGCGGTGCTGGGCGGCGGTAAGGTGTTGATGGTGGCGGAATACATCTCGGTTCAGGTGCTGATAACGCTGCAATGGGGCACGGCGGCGATGCTGGCCGCGATCTTGCTGTTTGGGGTTTTAGCGCTGATGTTCATCATGTCGCGCTTTATGAAACTGTCGACAGTTTTTGGCGGGGCGCGGACATGAGGGTAAGCCTGCCTGCCAAGCTGAACACCGGATTTGCTTGGGTGCTGCTGGTTTTGCTGATTGCGCCTGCCTTGGTGGCGATCCCGGTGTCGCTGACGCCCAAGACCTACCTGTCTTTTCCGACAGACGAAATCTCGTTTCAATACTACCACGAGCTGTTTTCCAGCCCCGAATGGCTGTCAAGCTTCTGGCAATCAACTGTGATCGGGGCGGTGTCGGCCCTGCTTGCCACAGTGACCGGTACGCTTTGCGCCATTGGCCTGTGGCGGGTTTCGTCCCCTGCGGCTGAGGTGGTGCGGTCGGTTCTGCTTTTGCCCCTCGTCGTGCCGCCCATCATCGCCGCCATGGCCTTTTCGCGACTGTTCGTGCCCTTGGGCCTGATTGACAGCTACACAGGCCTGATCTTGGCCCATACCGTGCTGTCAGCGCCCTTGGTGCTGATCACGGTGTCAGCCTCACTCGCGGGGTTTGATGCGCGGCTGGAACAAGCCTCGCGCAATTTGGGGGCTTCGAACTGGGTGACGATGTGGCGGGTGATCGTGCCCGGCATCAGGCCCGGCATTTTGGCGGGGGCCGTCTTTGCCTTTATCTCGTCTTGGGACGAGATTGTCGTGACGTTGTTCATCTCGAAATTCAGCGTCTACACCCTGCCGCGCCGCATGTGGAACGGCATCCGCGAAAACACCGATCCAACCGTCGCCGCCGCAGCCGTTGTGCTGATGGCCATCACCTTGCTGGCCTTTGCCATCTGGGCGCTGGCGTCGCGGCGCGCCAGACCTGCCAAATAGGGGCCCAAAGTGACCACAGATACCCACGAAACCGAACTCCTCTTGTCCACCGTGCGCGCCTTTATGGCGGCCGAGATATTCCCCCACGAAGAGATGGTCGACCGCACAGGCACTGTCCCCCCCGATCTGGGCCGCCAGATCGAAGCGCGGGCGAAAGAGGCGGGGCTGTATTCGGCCAATATGCCTGAACGGGTGGGCGGGGGCGGGTTGTCGATGAAGGCCATGTCGCTGATCGAGCGCGAATATGGCAAGACCAGCCATGCGCTGCATTCGTGGATCGGGCGGCCGACCGAACTGCTTTTGGCCTGTCAGGGCGACCAGATCGACCGCTACCTGATGCCCGCCGTGCGCGGCGAAAAGCGCGAGTTGTTTGCCTTGACAGAGCCTGAGGCCGGATCGGACGCCATGGGCATGAAATCCAACGCGCGGCGCGATGGGCCCGATTGGATCTTGAACGGCTCTAAACACTTTATCTCAAGCCCCTGCATGCCCGACTTTGCCATCGTCTTTGCGTCTACAGGCGTGGATGAAACCAAGCGCGGCCCGCGCAAACGGATCACGGCGTTTTTGGTCGATGTCGGAACGCCGGGCTTTGACATCCGCGAAGGCAACAAATCTGTCAGCTATCGTGGCTATAAAACCTTTCAACTGGCCTTTAACGAGGTGCGCTTGGGGCCTGACCAAGTCTTGGGTGAAGAGGGCAAGGGCTTTGAATTGGCCGGCCAATGGCTGGGCATGGGCCGCGTTTGGGTCGGCACGTGCTGCTGCGGCAAGGCTGAACGGATCATCGGCCTTGCAACCGAATGGGCCGCAAACCGCAAGCAATTTGGCCAACCCATCGGCCAATTTCAGGCCACGGGCTTTAAGCTGGCCGATATGGCCATTGGTCTGCGGGCGGGCGATTTGCTGGTGGCCGATGCCGTCACGCGCGCCGAAGAGGGGCGGTTAACCGATGCAGATGTGTCGATGGTCAAGCTCTATTGTTCGGAAATGCTCAACCGCGTGGCCGATGATGCCGTGCAAATTTTCGGTGGCATGGGCTTGATGGAAGAAATGCCCATCCAACGCCTGTGGCGCGACAGCCGTCTAGAGCGTATCTGGGACGGCACTTCAGAAATCCAACGTCATATCATCACGCGGTCCATCCTAAGGCCTTATGGCGCATGACGTCTCGGCTTTCCCAAAACCTTGCACGCTTGCTGTCGCCGCGCCACATTGCCTTTATTGGGGGCCGCGATGCCGAAGTGGCGATCAATGAGGCCAAGCGCATCGGCTACACCGGCCAGATCTGGCCCGTGAACCCCAAGCGCCAAACCTTGGGGGGCTACCCTTGCTTTGCCAGCGTGGCCGACCTGCCCGAAGCCCCCGATGCCACCTTTCTGGCCGTACCAGCCCCCGCCGCCATCGCCACCACGGCGCAGTTGGCAGCACGCGGGGCGGGCGGGATCGTGTGCTATACGGCGGGCTTTCGCGAGGCCGGTGCTGCGGGCCAAGTGCTAGAGGCCGCATTGATCACGGCGGCGGGCGATCTGGCCCTTGTCGGCCCCAATTGCTACGGCGTCATCAACTATCTTGACCGCGCCGCCCTTTGGCCATTTGCGCATGGCGGCGGGTCACCCGGTTATGGGGCGGCGATCATCACGCAAAGCGGGATGCTGTCGTCTGACATCACGATGAGCCAGCGGTCACTGCCGCTGACCCATATGATCTCATGCGGCAATCAATCGGTCTTAAGCCTTGAGGATTTCGTTGACCACCTGATCGACCATCCCGCTGTCCGTGCCATTGGCATGCATATCGAAGGCTTGCGCGATGTGCCCCGCTTTGCCGCAGCGGCGCTGCGGGCGGCGCAAAAGGGCGTGCCCTTGGTGGCGCTAAAAACCGGATCGTCGCAGATTGGGGCCTCGCTAACAGTCAGCCATACGGGGTCGCTGTCGGGGACAGATGATCTTTATGATGCTTTGTTCGCACGGGTTGGGGTGATCCGTGTGAAAAGCCCCTCGCAACTGCTGGAAACCCGGAAGTTCCTATGTGTGGCGGGCGCGCCCAATGGCAACCGCGTGGCGGGGTTCACTTGTTCAGGCGGTGGGGCCACGATGCTGGCCGATCATGCCGAGGCGATTGGCCTTGGCTTTCCTGCCTTTGGCGAAACGGAACGCGCGGCCCTTTTGCCGCTTTTGCCCGACATTGCCACCGCATCCAACCCGCTGGATTACACCACACCGATCTGGGGCGATGCGGCCAAAACCGGTCCGGTCTTTGCAACGGCGATGGGTGGCGTGCAGGCTGACAGTGCTGTGTTGGTGCAAGACTACCCCGCCGCAGGCCTAGACGAATCCAAACATTACTACCGCGCCGATGCCGGTGCTTTCATCGCTGCTTCCAAGGCGCGGGGAATTCCCGCCGCCATCTGTGCGACCTTGCCAGAAAACATTGATGCCGAAACCCGCGACTGGCTGGTGGCCCAAGGCGTGGCGCCGATGCAGGGCCTGACCGAAACGCTGGATGCCATGCGCGCCGCTATCTTATGGCAAGAGCGGCGGGCGCACATCTTGGGCCAGCGCCCCGCGCCGTTGCACGCGCTGCTCACGCAAGGCCCCTTGCACACGCTGGACGAGGCCGAGGGCAAAGACCTTCTGGCCCAACTTGGCCTGCCCATCCCCTTGGGCAAGGTGGCCGCAGGGGCCGAGGTGGTCGCGGCGGCAGACCGCGTCGGCTATCCGGTCGTGCTTAAGATGATGGGCCCCAGACTGGCGCATAAATCCGAAGCGGGGGCTGTGGCCATAGGTCTGGCAGGCCCTGCCGATCTGGCGAATGCTGTGGAAAAGATGCGCGCCGATGTGGCGGCACATGATGCACTGGCTGTGACCGACCGCTTTTTGGTGGAAGCGATGGCTCCGCGCCCCTTGGCCGAACTGCTGGTGAACCTGCGGCGCGATGCTCAGTTCGGGCTGGTGCTAACCTTGGGCGCGGGCGGGGTGCTGGTGGAATTGCTGGACGATGCCGCAACGCTGCTGCTGCCTGCGTCAGCCTCACAGATTGAAACTGCCCTGAATAGCCTGAAAATCGCCCGCATCCTGCGCGGCTATCGCGGGGCCAAGGGGGCGGATATGGCGGCCATCGCAGGTTTTATCGCCCATCTGTGCGCGCTTTTCGAAACCCACTCCGGCGTCTTGGCCGAGATTGAGATCAACCCCCTTTTCGTCACCGCAACACAGGCTATTGTGGTGGATGTCTTGATCCAGAAAGCAGACCCGCTTTGATGCTTCCCAGCACGCCCAACCCCGATCTGACCGTTGGCCAGAATAACGCCCAGCGCTGGAACCAACCCGACCAGCGCCGCCACGGCTTTCACAACGCTCATGAAATCTTTCGCCGCACCCTGATGGTGCGCGCACGGCGCGTGTTAACCCTGACCGACCGGCCCGATGTCACCCTTGCCGCCAAAGCACAAGCCTTGGGGATCACAACTGATCCCGCTTTCTCGGCCCTTGTGATCGCCCAAGGCACCGAGGTGCTGTTCCAAGCCGCAGCCCCTGACTTCGCAACCACGCGCCCCCATTCGCTGCAATCCATCAGCAAGATGCATATGCATCTGATCATGGCTGAGCTTTTTGCCGCAGGCCACCTGCGCCCCAGCGATCTGGTGCGCGATCACTTGCCCGAGATAGGGTCAGCCTATGCCACGGCCAGTCTGGCCGATGTGCTGGATATGAACGTCGAGAACGACTTTTCCGAAGACTACAGCGACCCCGAGGCCGATTGCTACCGCGAGGAAGAGGCTTTGGGTTGGCGTCTGCCCCCGACCGATCGCCCCGAAGAAACCCTCAACGCTTTTGTTACCAGCCTGACAGGGCAAGGCACGGCCAACCCCTCGCCCTATTGCCGCTACAAATCAGCCAATACGGATGTGTTGACGGTGATCGCCTCGGCCCATGTTGATCTGCGCCAAAAGGTCGAAGCCATCTGCGACGCTGCCGGCTATGAGGGCGGCTTTCACATTAGCCTAAGCCCGGAACACCTACCTGCCTTTTCCGGGGGTGGCTGTCTGTCGGCGCGCGATCTGGCGCGCTTTGGCCTGCTGTTCGCGCGCCGTGGGCAGGCGATTTACGGCGCGCCGGTGGGCGTGGCAGCCACCTTTGACGAAGCCCTAACCCGCCAAGCGCCCATGGTCAGCCCCAAACGCGGCACCATGCGCTATTCCAACCACATCATGACCCGCAACGGCTGGGTGGGCCATGCCGGCTACGGCGGGCAGTTCTTGATGGTTAACATGGCCAGCGGACGGGTGGCGGCATTCTTAAGCGTGTTGGAAAACGAGTCCGGCTATGATGAGGATTACATGCTGGATGTGATCACCAAGCTAGAAGCGCTGTGTGTGGGGTAGTCCGTAGGGTACGCGTTTAGCGCGCACCGATGCGGGAGGTTTGTGACGTATTCCACTAACAATCACAACCGCTTGATTGTAAACGCCGAAAGGATAAAGTGTTTTGGCGTCCCAGCAAGACATGACAATTACGAACGATCAACTCAAAAAGTCATACTTATAAGTCCTCGTCTTGTGCGTCATCTACGTCCTCTACGTCCTCATCTTTTTTAATCCTTTTGATGAACCAATGCACTAGGGCTGACAATTTTTCAAGGCCACCAGTTAGTGCTGTAATACCAAGGGTGACACAGGGGAATCGCGTTTGGGTCTGCATGGTCGCGTTGAAGTATTTTGGAATGGAATTCCGGCATCGAACACGACGAGGCGTGAATTTCGGTCATGATATGTTCTCGTATTTTTCTCATGGATTTCCAAACGCGATAGCCCTGAAGGGTGACAGCCTGCTTCCCTACCTCACTTCCTGCGCCCTTCACTGCTTGTTCAATGAAGATGCGGAACAGGTTTTGGTTAGCGGCACAGTTTAAGTCCCTCTTGTGCTTAACCAGCTCTTCGTCGATCTTTTTCCGCGCAGATGCTGGGAGGATTTCAAAAACCAGCGCGAGAAACTTATCACCCGACAGGACGATAATCGCTCTGTTAAATGACGTGTCGACGATGCCACAGTCTTTCTGGACAAGGTCTTTTGCATACTCTCTCAGGAACGCATCTTCGATCTGAATACGCACTTTGTCATCATCGAAGAGCTTTTCGCCATCTTCATGGATACGGTCCTCGATCACTCGGCGAAGCCGTTTGGCTGCTTCGTTTACGTCGGCCAAACTTCGGAATGACCACTCGTCCATCATTGCGGAGTTCACCACAACCGATGTGGGCGACGCGCCTATGCTCCCGGAACTTCTTGACTGAACCCGCCCCATCAAGAGATCGCAAGCGTCAGCGCTGACCGCTCCTGCAACACGCGCAAATGCCATGACGCCATCGCCGCCCGAGGTGTCGCCGCTAGCCGACGCCATTTTTTTCGCGGCGGCCTGGCCGAACAATCACCACAATTTTGGTACCTGGGCCTGCATGGCGCAAGGTCAACCGCGCAGGACCTGTCGAGTGACCCGTTTACCCTGAAAACCGTACACTCACCGGCGATCACAAAGATGTTGCCCCGCCTGATCCCGTACAGGACGGTGGGATTCGCCTTATCGGACACAGTCGCGACGCGGAAAGCAAAGCCAGTTTTGCGCCACGTGACGCCCGATTGAGTTGGAATGCCGACATCAGAGGCAGCAGCGATCACCTACATGGCCTTGACAATCTGAACCAAGTTTATCTGCGACCCGCGGCATGAAAGAGAATCGGCGCATCTGCCCCTTTTGCCAAGCTTTGCCCTGATCAATCTGACCTCTAAAATTGCCTGCCCCGCCTCTCAACCGGATGAGATAACTGGCGCAACTTGGTGGCTCGCGCGATTTATCTGTGCTGCAAACCCCTGCAACAATGGGCGCACATCATTCCAACCTTCCTTTTCCGCACAATCAAGCAACAATTTGAATGCCTGCAAGTTAGAAAAAGCGTGGTCTTGCACTGGGCCAAAGTTTGCCCGCCGCATAAAATTGACACCCACCGATTCTGGAACATCAAAGATGTGGGTCAGGGTCAAGCTTTGAAAAACAAAATCAGCGTTCGCCTCGAAGTTTTCCGGAAACCAAATATTGCGATTATCCAAGAAATCCCGACGATAAACCCGCCGCCAAATTGAGGGGACCTCTAGCATCAAACTTGACGGCGCCAAATTTTTGTAAAGTGATTCATAGGGCTCAAAACTAGAGTTCGGCGTGCCACTGGCAATTTGGGGCGATACACCGGAGATGATTGTCTTTTGGTCGTTGCCATCACGGACGTAGTAAGGGCCCTGCACCACCTCTGCCCAAGTTTGACGGGCGACATCCAACAAATTAGAAAAGAAACCTTTTTCTGGAAAGCTTGCGCCATCCACAAAGGCTATGTGCGTGGCCGTTGATTGCAGACGGCCAAAGTTCCAAAAGGCGCTTTTACCTTGCTCAGGTGCTGTAAAAAAACGAAGTCGTGGATCATGGCGGGCAACGGTTTTAATCCTAGCTTCTTGGTCTGCCGGCCCATCGCCAACTACGATAACGCGCATGTCGACCGATGAATCCACCAAAAGGGCCTCAATACAGGTCAAATCACATTCCTCTTTGGGAAGTGCAAGCACGATATCCAACCGAGAAGATCTACCATCTGTCTCAATCATCCGACGCAAAGCCAAATTAGATTGCCCGGCACGGCGCATCCAAGTTTGACGTTGGCCCGCAGACGGGGGATAGATCAGAGCCGACGGAATATGCCCCCAACTTTCCCCAATGATATGGTCAATTTTTGACTGTGACAGGTCGAAAAGAATATCTGCTTCAACTTTCGGCGCAATCAATTTCAGAAGTCGCGGCGAAAAGCTATCCAAGAATGCAGCAGACAGTGTGGGCACCTGAACGAGATCAAATTCCATTGAAGAAATGCACCCACGCTCCAAATACCCAGCATTTATATTGGATTTACTGTGCATGACCAACGGCAGCAGCTCCGTCAGTCTATCAATCCCGTCAACCTGGCCCGAAACCACATTTTCCAAAGCCAAACGCACGGCCATCGGGTCTTGCGGCGCGTCTTCCTTCTGATAGCCCACCGCAAAGGGCAAAGCTGTGACATTTTCAAGAGCCAAATCTAAAATATTCCTTTGAAGACAAGCAAAGGAAATCAGATCGGGTTCAAAGCAAAAAACCCGCCACCCAGGATAGGCCAAGGCAAATGGCAGCGCAAATACACCAAACCCCGCGCCAATATCCAACGCAACACCTTCGGCTGCCAGGGTTTGGGTAGCCAACGCCGGTTGGTAGATATGCTGCAATCGCCAAAGCGAATCTGCCCTTAGAAAGTCGGTATTGGGAGCTTGGATTGAGATGTTTTGCCCAAAAGCCTGCAGCGCGATCTGGCTATCCAAATCTTCCAACAATGGCGTCAGTGCAAGACCATTCAAAATGCGCGGCGATTCGTCCTCTGGAAAAGGGCTATGGTGGGTTTCAACCATTGCGCATGCCTTTGCTTTTTGAAAACGCGTGATGGCGGTGCAGAGCAGCCTCAAATGGAGGGGCAAGGGCATAACCTTGCCTAAGTTCTTTAAATCCAGGGTCCAACGCAGCCAACATGGCTTGCGCGTTTTTTCTAAACGCCGCGCGCAATGGGTGTGCCAGACAAACTTCTGACCACTGGATCAATTTCAGGCAGCTCGCCAAGACAGCGGTGCGATAAGCTGAATCGTCAAACTCCGGCAAAACAGTGAACGCTTCCAGCGTGAGTTTTGCCACAGATATGATGTCAAAGCGCAAATCACCCGTCGTTGTGGTAATTTGACGTTTTTGGTAACGTCTAAAATAGGTGAAAGTTGGTACATCCAAAAATCTGATGCGATTGGATTCGGCGATAGCCAAGGTGTGAAAATAGATATCCTCAAAAAAATAGGGTGCAGGAAAACGAAGCCCCGCCGCCTGTAAAAAAGATCGCCTTATGACCTTATTGGCCGATTGGGGTTCGATTTGTTGGGCCAATACCCGAACTTCGCTGCGCTGCGGATCCTGCGGCGCGCTGACTTTGTGTGGCAGGATCTGTGCAATTCTATCAAAGATCTTCGAATCATAAAAATCGTCTATTTGGCCGCGCTGATCACACACCATGCCAGGGCAAAGCAGCAGATCGGCGCTTGATTCATCAATAGCCTTGGCAATTGCGGCGAAAGACCAATTCGGACGCAGATCATCAGCATCTAGAAAGCAGATGTAATCGCCCTTCGCTAAGGCAATCCCCGCGTTGCGTGCAGCAGATAAACCGGCATTGGCTTGTCGGATAACGGTTAAGCGCGGATCACTCAGATTGCTAAGGATTTCGAGGGTTTCTTGGGATGACCCATCATCTACAATCAGATATTCAAAATCGCGAAAGCTTTGGCCCAAGACCGAACGCACGGCAGTAAGCAGAAGGGGGCCTTCGTTATATGTTGTTGTTATACAAGTTATTTTCGGCATAAGTGACTTTCAAAACAGGCCGCGTCAGCCAAGGAAAAGCTGCGGTGAAATGACCGAAGCTTGCTATATCTTCGCCCAGATGGCACCGGTTTTCCAGCACCAAATCTGCAGCCAGCTTTCTGCGCCCTGCAAAGCCCCGTCAGCCGACCCTGCGGCCACCCACCCAAACCCCGCGCACCGCCGCAGCCTGCGCCAAGCGTGCCACGCGGATCACATCAGCGCGAAGGCCAATCTGCAACCGCCCCCTATCGGTCAAGCCCGTGGCCTGTGCGGGCGCCTGCGTCACCGTGGCCACCCCGCGCGGAAGATCACCCCATTGATCTCCCAACATCAATGCCGCTGTCAGCAGGGCTGAGGGTACATAATCTGACGATAAAATATCCAAAAGATCCAATTGCGCCAGATCCTTGGCCGCCACATTGCCCGAATGCGACCCCCCCCGGATCAGATTGGGCGCGCCCATCATCACTTGGATGCCCCGCGTGCGACATTCCTGTGCCGCCTCAATGGTGGTAGGAAACTCGGCAAAGGTCGCCCCATGGCGGGAGGAGGTTGCAACTTGACCCGCGGTTGTATCATCATGGCTGGCCAAAACCGCACCAAATCGGCGGGCTTCGGCCACGGCTGCAGCTTCGTGTTGGGCCCCCAGACGGTCAGAGATCGCCTGTTGGCTGGCGACATGATGCAGGAATTCCTCCTCGCTCAAGCCATGTTTGCCGCGCACATAGTTGCGCAACTGGTCCAGATTGCGAAACTGGCGTTGGCCGGGGGTATGGTCCATCAGGCTGACGATGCCGATGCCATCTTGCGAGCCGAACTTGGCCAGTTCGGCGATCAGCGTTTCTGAACACACCTCGGCCCGCAGGTGCAACAGATGATTAATCCGCAGGGCCCCCGTATGGCGCAGGGCCAAAATCTCATCCGCCAAAAGACGAGCGTATTCGCCGTAGCTGGCCTTGTCTTTTGACACAATCGACCCGACCCGCAGCGCATCAAATACAGTGGTAATCCCGGTCGAGGCCAACTCACCATCATG